>CAIPWG010000545.1 GCA_903868655.1 uncultured Sphingomonadales bacterium | reverse complement strand
TTCACCGGCAGGCGAATTGTTCCAGAGGTAATCCGCAACTGATCAGGTTTTGGTCGTGATCTTGGGCACACTAACAGGCCGCTAGCAGTTCGTCCCTCTCGGGGAGAGGGACGGGTTGCGCGGGGGGTAGGAAGATATGAGAGCGTTTAAAGAACTGCTTCTGGCCGGCACCATTATCGCCGCCGGGTTTGGATTGAGCGGAGCGGCGGTTGCTGCCGACCTGCCGCTCATGGCCAACGGCACCTGGGGTGGCTGGGTGATTGATCATGGTTCGATCGAGTTCGGTGGCCAGGTGTTTCTGGACAAGCCGGGCAAGACCGCAGCCAACAGCGCGGCCAAATTTAACCAATATGGCAATCGCACTGACCCGGTGTTCCTGACCGCGCTGGATTACGGCATCGGCACCACGGACGGGTCTTACACGGCCGAGGTTCTGGGCAAGATTATTGGCACCAACCATCACCAGCTTCAGGTTGAGGTGGCCGCGCCGGGCCGGATGTATCTCGATGCCGGCTGGTATCAGGTGCCGAACCTGCGCTCCAATACGGCGCAGACCCTGTTCAGCGGCACCACCAGCCTGACGGTTGACCCGAATGTGGTGACCGCGCTTTACGGCGCGCTTTATCCGAAGGCGGGCACGCCATTCGCGGCTGGCAACGTTGGTTCGACCAGTGCTGCGAGCAACTCTAACGGTATCGTGAGCGGAGTGCCGTCCGCGACGACAGTGCAGAATGGCTTGCCGTATAATCTCAACACCAATCCGGCTCTCCTGAACTATGCCGGCGTGCCCGGTGGCTGTTTGATCCCGACGTCCGTCAGCTGTAATGCTGGCCAGAAATCGGTGCAGCAGATCATCAACGAGAATGTCCACACGATCAACGTGGGCCTTCAGCGCGATCGCAAGGAAATCAATTATCGCTGGACCCCCAGCGAGCAGTGGGATTTCCGCGCCAATTTCTCCAGCGAACACCGCTATGGCAATGAAGAACAGGGTTTCCTGTGGTCCACAGGCACCTCGACCCCGATGGCCGCAGTGGCCGCGCCCGTTGATGACGTGACCAACAATGCCTCGCTGTCGGCCGAATATAGCGGCCTGTCGCCCTGGGGCATGAAGTGGAACGGCATGCTGAAATATGATCTGTCGATCTATACCGACCGATATAATTCCTTCACCGCTGAAAACCCCTTCGGCGGCCCCGGCAGCCCGGTGGGCGGCTTGACCAATTGTCCGGTGACCTCGGCGACCGCGGCGCCCAACTGCTATGGCGTCGGCCAGATGGGCACTTCGCCCAGCAATGGCTCGAATGCTGTGATGGCGCAGATCGGCATGGACCTGCCCTGGTTCAAGAGCAGTCGGTTTGTCAGCACCTTCCAGTATAACAAGATGACGCAGAATGAAGCGTTCATCCCGATGACAATCAACCAGCTGGGTCTGAACGGCAATTATGCGATCACCGGCGGCACTGTTGCGCTCGCTTCTGTTCCACGTGGCAGCCTGCATGGCGAAATCGACACATTGTTGAGCAACAATGTGCTGACCACCAACTTCAGCTCAACCCTCAAGAACAAGCTGAGCTATCGCTATTATTCCAATACGAACAATACGCCGGCGATGACCTTGACCAACTGGATCGTCAATGATGCGGCGATCGCGGCTGGCACGGGCAGTGTCGGCGGTGGCAGCTATTCGCCGCACACCACGTTGTTCTCGTCTTACAAGAAGCAGAATGCGGCAGACGAACTGGTCTGGAGCCCGACGGGCTGGGCCACCATCGGTGCCAATTCGGCTTGGGAGCAATATCGTTATTCGCAATATGCCGCGAACATCACCAACGAATATAAAGAAAAGCTGTTCGGCCAGTTCAAGCTGGGTGAATGGGGCAACCTGCGCCTTGATGACTCGTTCTCGACCCGCCGTTACAACAGCTACAACTGGCAGAGTTTTGTCGGCAATATCATGCTGGCTGGCGTGAGCCCGACGGCAACGGGCTTTGTTGAAAATCCCTATCTGCGCCAATATAATATCGCCAACCGCAATCGCAACACCGGCAATATCTATCTCGATATTACGACGCCGATCAGCGGCCTGACGGTGACGCCGACAGCTGGTTATCGCTGGGATGATTATCCGACCGATAAAACCCTGCTGGCTGCAAACAATACGCAGCTTGGTCTGACCAGCGATCATAACCTCAATCTCGGTCTTGAAGCCGATTGGCAGATCAATTCGCGTGTCTCGCTGATGGGGTCCTACACGTTTGAACGCATCATGCAGAATATGATCGGCACCTCGACGTCCAGCACCGCGCCCGCTTCGCTGACCATGTACAACTCCAAGACGAGCGAAAACGTTCATACCTTGATGGCGGCGGCGACGTTCCAGATCATCCCGGACCAACTGGTGCTGAAACTGAGTGCGACGCATGAACTGGCCACCGACGCTCAGGTGACCGGCCCGATGCCTGGCTGTCAGGCGATCAACAATGCCGGCACAGGTTGCGGTATTGTCAGCCCCGGCAACCCTGCCTTCCCGGCGACAAACACCCACTTTGACCGTCTTGACGCTAAACTTAGCTACAAGATCGACAACGAGACCTTCCTGCACCAGTTTGGTCTGAGTGATGCCTTCCTGCAGCTGCATTACCAGTATGAGCGTAACCACGTCACCAACTGGCAGAGCAGCGGCATGTCGCCTTACATGTATTCGACGCTTAATTCGAGCACGACAGCCTTTAGAGACATGATCTTCATGGCTGGCACCAATCCGAATTATAACGCTCAGGCTGTGATGGCGAGCATTGTGTTCAAATGGTAAGTTGGGCTTGAAAGCCTGAGATCTGGCAATCGACAAGCGGCTGGCTGGCCAGCCGCTTGCGAGGCTCAAGTGGAGATTTATGATGAGGCTTTTGGTTTTGTTGGGAGCAGCGGCTGCGCTCTCCATGTCTGTCGCGGGCACAGCTTCGGCGGTTGAATTTGGGACGCCCGACTTCCCCAACTATCTTTCGCGCACAGGTCTCGTGACCTGTGATTCCTCTTATGATTCCTACGTGCGGGCTTGCCCGACGCCGGACTTGC
>CAIPWG010000544.1 GCA_903868655.1 uncultured Sphingomonadales bacterium | reverse complement strand
TGTGTGCGCCGCAGTTCGGGGGCTGCAGGATCGACCGGTGACGCAACCAGGTCCCCGCTATCGGCAATATCCAACAGCGGGTTGGCATCCATGGCTTCGCCGATAAACATTTCGACTTCGAGATTGGACAGCGTCAGCAGCTTGATCGCCTGCTGCAACTGTGGCGTCATCACCAGCGACTGGCTCTGCCGCAGATCCAGTCTTGGTCCCAGCCCCACTGCCCTAGCCCCCCCGAGCCGGCATCAGAGCGTGAAGCTCTCGCCGAGATAGAGCCGGCGTACATTGGGATCGGCCACCAGCGCTTCGGGACTGCCGGCAAAGAGCACTTGCCCGCCATAGATGATACAGGCGCGATCGACGATATCGAGCGTTTCGCGCACATTGTGATCAGTGATCAACACGCCAATGCCGCGTCGCTTCAGATCGGTCACCAAGTGTCGGATGTCGCTGATCGACAATGGATCGATCCCGGCAAACGGCTCATCAAGCAGGATAATCGAAGGACGCGCGGCCAGCGCGCGCGCAATTTCGCAACGCCGGCGTTCGCCCCCCGACAGCGCCATCGCGGCACTGCTGCGCAACCGGGTCAGGCCAAATTCGTCAAGCAAACGTTCGAGTTCGGCGGCGCGCGTGTCACGGTCAGGCTCGATCAATTCGAGCACGGTCGCGATATTCTGTTCGACCGATAGCCCGCGAAAAATCGAGGTTTCCTGGGGTAGATACCCCAATCCGAGAATCGCGCGGCGATACATCGGCAACTGCGTGATATCGACGCCATCGAGCAGGATGCGCCCCGAATCCGGCCGAACCAGCCCCATGATCGAATAAAAGCAGGTGGTCTTGCCCGCGCCGTTCGGCCCGAGCAGCCCCAACACTTCTCCTTTGGCCACCGACAGCGAAATATCACTCAGCACCGCGCGCTTGTCATAAGACTTGGCAATCGACACCACTTCCAACCCGCCGACATCGGCCACGGACGGGATGCCGGCCTGAGAATTGGGGGTTTCAGCAAGGGCAGTCATCGTGTGGCGCAACCATCGTCTGGACAGCCCAGAGGGCCGGAAGGCATTCAGCATAGCGGGTGATCACTTAACGGCAAAGCCCGCGCGTCATGATTTGGCACGATTTATGCCCTCACCGCCTTTGCCCACTTGCCCATCGCTGCGGTCAAGCATTGCTGATCAGGTTGCGCAGGGGTAAGTGCCGCGTGTCTTTCACGGTTGAATGGAACAGAACCGCCGATGCTTTCCCCCAACGACGCCCGCGACCGGTGCGAGGCCCTGCTGCAGCGCGCCAAGGCTGCAGGTGCCGAGGCCGGCGACACGGTTTATCTGGCCAATGCATCGCAAAGCGTGACTGTACGGCTTGGCCTGCTCGAAGATGTCGAACGGTCCGAAGCCGAACACATCGGTTTGCGCGTGTTTGCAGGCGGAGGGTCGGCGTCGATCGGATCGACCGATCTGGGCGATGCCGCGCTCGATGAACTGGCCTTGCGCGCAGTGGCGATGGCACGGTTGGCACCGCCCGATCCTTATGCCGGGCTGGCCGATGACACCTTGTTGTTGCGCGAAACGCCGGTCGATCTTGACCTTGATGATGGTGGAGAGACCGAACCGCAAACGTTGCGCCGCATGGCCGAGGCCACCGAAGCTGCCGCGATGGCCGTGCCCGGGGTTACCAACAGCAACGGCGGCAGCGCCAGTTCCGGCCGCTCGGTCTTTGCGCTGGCCACCAGCCACGGCTTTTCCGGTGCTTACGCCGCCAGCAGCCATGGCATTTCAGCGAGCGTACTGGCGGGTGAAGGCAGCATGATGCAGCGCGATTATGCATGGCGCAGCACGCGCCATGCCACCGATCTGCCCCCTGCCGAAGAGATTGGACGGGAAGCGG
>CAIPWG010000543.1 GCA_903868655.1 uncultured Sphingomonadales bacterium | reverse complement strand
TGGCTTTCGATGCCAGCGCCGATTACCGCGACACGCGCGGGTTCATCTCGATCACGATCAGGCGGCCATCCTTGGGATTAACCGCAAACTGCACATTCGACCCGCCAGTTTCCACACCGATTTCACGCAGCACCGCAATCGATGCGCTGCGAATGATCTGATATTCCTTGTCGGTCAGCGTCAGCGCAGGGGCGACAGTGATCGAATCGCCGGTATGCACGCCCATCGGATCGACGTTCTCGATCGAGCAGATGATGATGCAGTTGTCGTTGCGATCCCGCACGACCTCCATCTCGTACTCTTTCCAGCCAAGCAGCGATTCTTCGATCAGCACTTCGGTGGTGGGCGATGCTTCCAGACCGCCACGCACGATGCGGATAAATTCATCCTTGTTGTACGCGATCCCGCCGCCAGTTCCGCCTAACGTAAACGAAGGCCGGATAATCGACGGTAAGCCGGTTTCTTCGAGCACCGCCAGCGCTTCATCGACCGTATGCGCGACGCCCGAACGCGCGGATTCCAACCCGATCTTGTCCATCGCATTGCGGAATTTCAGGCGGTCTTCGGCCTTGTCGATGGCTTCGGCATCGGCGCCGATCATTTTCACGCCATATTTTTCCAGCGTACCGTCGCGAAACAGCGCAAGAGCGGTGTTGAGCGCGGTCTGGCCACCCATTGTCGGCAACAACGCATCGGGGCGCTCCTTGGCGATGATCTTCGCCACGATCTCGGGCGTGATCGGCTCGACATACGTCGCGTCGGCCATTTCCGGATCGGTCATGATCGTCGCCGGGTTCGAATTGACCAGGACAATGCGATACCCCTCTTCCTTCAGCGCCTTGACCGCTTGCGTTCCCGAATAATCGAATTCGCAGGCCTGGCCGATGACGATCGGCCCGGCGCCGATGATCAGGATCGAGGAGATGTCAGTGCGTTTGGGCATGATCGGTCAAGCTGCCAGACTGGAATGAAAGGGAAAAGGAGCGGTACGAGCCAAAGCTCAGCCCAACCCGCCGACAAATTTCTCGAACAGATAAAAACTGTCCTGCGGTCCTGGGCTGGCCTCTGGATGATATTGCACGCTGAAAGCGCGCTTGCCGGTCAGCGCGATGCCGCAGTTTGAACCGTCGAACAGCGAAACATGGGTTTCCACGACGCCATCGGGCAAGCTGGCGGCATCAACGGCAAAGCCGTGGTTCATGCTGGTGATTTCCACCACGTTGTCATCAATGCGCTTTACCGGATGGTTGGCGCCACGGTGGCCCTGGTGCATCTTGATCGTGCGCGCTCCAGCGGCCAGCGCCAGCATCTGGTGGCCCAGACATATGCCGAACACGGGCACGTCGGCATTAAGCAGGCCTTTGATCACGGGCACCGCATAAACCCCCGTCGCGGCAGGATCACCCGGTCCGTTTGAAAGGAACACACCCGCCGGTTCCAGCGCCAGCACGACGTCTAGCCCGGTCTCGGCGGGGACCACGGTCACATCGGCGCCTGCGGCAACCAGGTTGCGGAAAATATTGTCCTTTGCGCCGTAATCAATCGCCACGACGTGCGGACGGCGGCTGTCCGATGGCAGGGTATAGCCCTCGCCCAGTTGCCAGATCGAACCCTGCCATGCTTCGTGATCGTTCCGGCTGACCGTGCGCGCCAGATCCATGCCTTCAAGGCCGGGCCAGGTGCGCGCGCGTTCGACCAAGGCGGGCAAGTCGAACACCCCATCGGGCGCATGGGCGATGACAGCATTGGGTGCGCCCAACAGGCGAATGCGGCGGGTCAACGCGCGGGTGTCGATACCGGCAATGCCGACTTTGCCCTGCGATTGCAGCCAGTGCTGGAACGTGCCTTCGCTGCGGAAATTGGCCGGCGCGGTCACATCCTCGCGCACGATGCAGCCAACGGCACCCGGCACCCCTTGGCTTTCATTGTCTTCACCGTTGGTGCCGACATTGCCGATATGCGGGAAGGTAAAAGTCACGATCTGCCCGGCATAGCTGGGGTCAGTCATCACTTCCTGATAACCGGTCATCGCGGTGTTGAAGCAGACTTCGCCAACCGCATCACCCACGGCGCCAAATCCACGTCCCCAGGCAACAGACCCATCGGCAAGAACGAGGACTCCCGTCGCGCCATGTGGTTGAGGCGCGTGCGAAAGTGCGGGGTCGGCCATTGTCTGGGGCGCTCCGTTTGACTGGGGATATGGCGATGTTGCTAAGAGCCGGCAGCTAGGCGCATCGCGGCGTAGCGTCAACCTAGCCGTGCAGAGATTCTTCGCCTAAGAGAGCTTATCAAGCTTAAAATCGGGCCATTTCTGGCGCGAATGAGCCTTTTCCGCAATTGCGAACCTATCTACAGGAAATGAGCACAATGATCCGCGATACCATCAAGGCCGCCCAGATTTCCGCGATGAAAGCAGGCGACAAGCCGCGTCTGGCTGCGGTTCGCCTGATTCTGGCAAAAGTGAAAGACCGCGATATCGAACTGCGTACCGCTGCGTCGCTGCCCGATGATGATTCACTGGTGGTCGAAGTCCTGCAAAAGATGGTCAAACAACGCCGCGAATCGATCACGTTGTACGAACAAGGTGGCCGTCAGGAACTTGACGATATCGAACAGGCCGAATTGGTGGTGATCGAGGAATTCCTGCCCGCCCGGCTGAGCGATGACGAAGTGAAAGCCGCAATCGCTGCGATTATTGCCGAAACCGGCGCAACCGGGCCAAAGGACATGGGTCGCGTGATCGGTGCCATCAAGGCCCGTTATGGCACGGAAGTCGACATGAGCGCCGTCAGCGCGCTGGTGAAAGCCGCACTGACCGCAGGATGAGCCTGACTCCGCAATGGTTGGATGAATTGCGCACCCGGATCAGCCTGTCGGGGCTGATCGGGCGTTCGGTGCGCGTGCAAAAGGCCGGGCGTGAATTCAAGGCGTGTTGCCCGTTTCACAACGAAAAAAGCCCCAGTTTCACGATCAACGACGACAAAGGATTTTATCACTGCTTTGGCTGCGGCGCGCATGGTGATGCGATCCGCTGGATGACTGAACATCAGGGTCTGCCGTTCATGGACGCGGTCAAGGAACTGGCCGTGCTGGCGGGCATGGACGTGCCCGCGCCCGATCCCCGCGCCGCGCAGCGCGCCGAAGCAGCCAAGACACTGCATGATACGATGGCTGCGGCGCAGGAGTTTTTCGTGCGCAATCTGGCGGGCGACGGCGGGAACGCAGCGCGCGCCTATTTGGCAACGCGTGGGTTTGCGCAATCCATCATCGATACCTTTGGCTTCGGCTTTGCGCCCGATTCGCGGGGGGCAATGAAATCGGCGCTGCAGTCTTTTGGTACCGAACAGTTGATCGAGGCGGGCCTGTTGATCAATGTCGAGGGCCGCGATCCCTATGATCGGTTTCGCGGTCGGCTGATGTTGCCCATCCACGATACCCGTGGTCGCGTTATTGCGTTCGGTGGCCGAATCCTGACCGCCGACAAGACCGACGCGCCCAAATATCTCAATTCGCCAGACACGCCTTTGTTCGACAAGGGCCGCACGCTTTACAATCTTCATCGCGCCGCACCCGCCGCTCGCGGTTCGGGCCGCATGGTCGTCGTCGAAGGCTATATGGATGTCGTGGCTTTGGCCAACGCCGGGATCGCCGAAGCGGTCGCACCGTTGGGCACCGCATTGACCGAAGACCAGATCAGCAGGCTTTGGCAGGTCGTGCCCTGCCCGGTGCTGTGTTTTGATGGCGATGCTGCGGGCCAGCGCGCCGCACGCCGCGCCATCACCCGGGCGCTGCCCTTGCTCAAGCCGGGCCACAGCCTGTCGATCGTGACCTTGCCCGAAGGCATGGACCCCGACGATGTGGTAAAAAAGCAGGGTCCGGCAGCGATGGAAACGCTGCTGACTCAAGGTGTGTCGCTGATCGAGGCGCTGTGGCAAAACGAACGTGATGCCGGACCACTCAACACGCCCGAAGACAAAGCCGGGCTGAAGCAGCGCCTGATCGAAGCGACAGAGACAATCCAGCACACCGACATCCGCGCACTGTACCGCCGCGACCTGCTCGACCGGTTTGGGGCGCTCGCCTATCCGGCGCGCGATCGTGGCATACCGCAACGCCCCGCCTTCACCCCGGCGCGGCGCGGTACCAAGGGGCCCAACGGACGCTGGCTGCCGCCAGCGCCCCCGTTGCCGCCCGAAAGCCTGACCCAGCTGCAAAAAGTCGGCCAGGTGATGGTTACGCTGCGCCCGTTGCTGGCAGCCGTCTTGTTGGGGCTGATTGCCGATCCCAAACTGATCAGGCGGCATGGCGAACAAATGACGCGAATCGGGCCATCAGACCTAACCGCAGAAGGCCTGCTCGATTCGCTGCTCGAATTCGGCGACCTGCATCCTGATTCTGACGAGACATCCGGACTTGAAACTTCCAATCTCGTCACCAAATTGGTTGCTCGCGGACTGGTTCTGCCAACGGGCGACGATCTTGCTGGAATGCCATACGATTTCATCGCGCGGGGTGACCCCACGGGAATCGCTGAATCCATAGAGATTATCGTGGAATTGCCGCTGGTTGAATTGGCACTCGCCGATGCAAACGCACAGACCCAGCATGAGCTGACCGAACAAAGTTTTGCCGAACAGCAGCGGCTGGTGCAACGAAAGCTGGCATTACGTGCACGAATGGGGCAGATGGGTCGTGCCCGTGCTGCGTTATAATTATAGCGGCGCCGATCAAACGGTGCTGACCGGTCTGAAACAGACCAACTTTTTGGCGTAGCTCGAACAAACGGTATCGGGGTTCAATGGCATCGAATGACAAGACCGACAGCGGCGATGCTCCGCTGATCGACCTCAATGACGCTTCGGTCAAAAAACTGATTGCGCGGGCCAAGCGGCGCGGGATCATCACTTACGATGAATTGAACGAGGCCCTGCCGCAAGACCAGATGTCGTCCGAGCAGATCGAGGACATCATGGCCGCGATCTCCGAGATGGGTGTCAACATCGTCGAAAGCGATGAAGACGCGGTCGATCCCGAAGAGCGCGAGCCCGAAGAGGTTGAAGAGGCCGATGTCGGCATGGACGACCGCCCGGTCGTCGAGAAGCGCAAGGAAACCATCGAACGCACCGATGACCCGGTGCGTATGTACTTGCGCGAAATGGGTGCTGTCGAGCTGCTCAGCCGCGAAGGCGAAATCGCCATCGCCAAGCGGATCGAAGCCGGTCGCGACACGATGATCCTGGGGCTGTGTGAAAGCCCGATCACGTTCCACGCAATCATCCAGTGGTCCGAAGCGCTCAACGCCGGTGAAATGCAGTTGCGCGAGATCCTCGATCTCGACGCCATGCTGTCCAAAGAACCGCAGCCCGAAAACCTGTCGGAAGACGGCGAAGAAGGTGACGGCGAAATCAGCGAAGCGACCGCCGGACCGACCTTCAAAGAAGAAGAAGAGCCCGTCGAGGAACCCGCCGAAGAGGACGAGGACGACGAACTGCGCGAACGCCGCGCGCCACGTCAGGAAGAGGACGACGAGGAAGACAACACCCTGTCCCTCGCTCAGATGGAAGCGCAGCTGAAGCCGGCAGCGCTTGAAAAATTTGCCGAAATCACCGAGGCCTTCCGCGCATTTGAAAAGAACCAGGCGCAACGACTTGAAGCGTTGAGCCTTGGCATCGATTTTCCCGCCGCCAAGGAAGCCGCCTATCACCGGATGCGCGAAGAGCTGACTGCGCTGGTGGAATCGGTGCAGTTCCACGCGACCAAGATCGAATATCTGGTCGACAATCTCTATGCGTTCAATCGTCGGCTGACCACGCTGGGCGGGCAGATGCTGCGTCTGGCCGAACGCCACAAAGTGCCGCGCAAGGATTTCCTGGACAGCTACGTCGGTCGCGAACTTGACGAAGCCTGGCTGCCCAGCGTTGCCGCCCGCGACAAGAAATGGGCCGCTTTCGCCTCGATCGAAGGCCCCGGGGTGGAACGCATCCGCACCGAAATTTCCGATATTGCAGCCGCTACCGGCATGTCGCTGGGTGAATTTCGCCGTATCGTCAACATGGTGCAAAAGGGCGAGCGCGAAGCACGCATTGCCAAGAAGGAAATGGTCGAGGCCAATCTGCGCCTCGTAATTTCCATCGCCAAAAAGTATACCAATCGTGGCTTGCAATTCCTCGATCTCATTCAGGAAGGCAACATCGGGTTGATGAAGGCGGTCGACAAGTTCGAATACCGCCGCGGCTACAAGTTTTCGACATATGCCACGTGGTGGATCCGGCAGGCGATCACACGGTCGATCGCCGATCAGGCGCGCACCATCCGTATCCCGGTGCACATGATCGAAACGATCAACAAGCTGGTGCGCACCAGCCGCCAATTCCTGCACGAGCAGGGCCGCGAGCCCACGCCCGAGGAAATGGCTGAACGACTGTCGATGCCGCTCGAAAAAGTGCGCAAGGTGATGAAGATCGCCAAAGAACCGATCAGCCTTGAAACGCCGATCGGCGATGAGGAAGATTCGCACCTGGGCGATTTCATCGAAGACAAGAACGCGATTATTCCTGTGGATGCCGCGATCCAATCAAACCTCAAGGAAACCGTGACGCGGGTGCTGGCCAGCCTGACCCCGCGCGAAGAGCGGGTCCTGCGCATGCGGTTCGGGATCGGCATGAACACCGATCACACCCTCGAAGAGGTCGGCCAGCAGTTCTCGGTCACCCGCGAACGTATCCGCCAAATCGAAGCCAAGGCGCTGCGCAAGCTCAAACACCCGAGCCGCAGCCGCAAGATGCGATCGTTTCTGGATCAGTAACACCAAGAGCGCCGGGGAAAACTCCGGCGCTTTTTGCATGGGGTTGCCCCCACCTACCCGGCGCCTCGGGCTTGGTCCGGGTCGACTGGGTCGCAATGGATTGATCCCGCAAAGCGTCAGGATACGGGTCGCGTGGTCCGGCTATAGGGCGGGATCGTATCGGCAATCGGCGCGGCTCGGATGCCCAGTGCAAAGACCAGCGCCACTACCGTTCCTGCCAGAACCAGCACACGCCGCGTGCGGCGCGGCAAAGGTTGCCACAACGGCAATATTGCCAGCGTCGCCAGAACCAGCGGCAGCGTAACCACCAGCGGCAGATCGCTGCCCACGGCCTGCAACATCTCGTGTCCCAGCATGAACTGGTATCCCATGACCAGCGCCGCCAGCAGCACGGCCAGCGGCGTGCCCCAACGCCCGGCCGGCAGCAGCGCAGTGAGCGCTGCAAGCAGTACCGGCACGACCACGACATAGGCCGCAACCGGCGCAACCACCTGCAACAACACACCCATCAGCCACAGCGGCACAAACGCTCCGGCCAGCGCCGCGCGTCCGGGTCGCCACCGGCTGACCACGATGAAAAACGCGGTCAAGGCGCTGGCTGTTGCCATCGCCTCAAGCCAGGGCGTAGCGGCCAGCCGGTCGTAGTAATTGGGCCCGCCGACATGAAACGACACCAGGTTGGCGCCCATCACCAACAGCGCGGTCAGGCCAGCCAAACCGACCATGCGCCCTGCCCCGGCCAGCGCCGCGCGGCCATGCAACCGCCCTTGTTGACGCCAGATTGTGCCAATCGCCACGGCCGCAACCGTCAGCATGATC
>CAIPWG010000542.1 GCA_903868655.1 uncultured Sphingomonadales bacterium | reverse complement strand
TCTGATCCGCCCTCAAAGAGGTCGCCGATACCCCATTCGCGAAAGTCTCCGTAGTATTGGAGATCGTATTGACCCATTTGACCAGGTCGATCTGGCCATGCGCACGTTGCTCAATGGGGGGTGGGGCGGCACCGGGCTATGGCTGGGCACGCGCAAGATGGCGCTGCCCGAAGCGCATACCGACTATATCTTTTCAGTGATTGGCGAAGAATTTGGCCTGATCATGTGCGGGGTCATTGTGTTGTTGTATTGCGCGATCGTTTTGCGCGTGCTGTTTCGGCTGCTCGATGAAGACGATCTGTTTACTGTGCTGGCTGCAGCCGGGCTGACCGCGCAATTGGCGGGGCAGGCCTTCATCAATATTCTGGTCAATCTGCAATTGTTTCCGTCCAAAGGGATGACCCTGCCGCTGATCAGTTATGGCGGGTCGTCGACGATTGCGCTGTTGCTCGGCGTTGGGTTCCTGCTCGCCATAACCCGCCGCAACCCCTATCTGTCGCGTGAAACGTTCGATCCAAAGGAACGCCTTGCGCCATGACTGTCTCGCGCCACTATGTTCTTGCCGCCGGGGGTACCGGCGGACACCTGATCCCGGCATTTGCCTTGGCTGTCGAACTTGAACGTCGCGGCCACCATGTCGCACTTGTGACCGATGCACGTGGGCAGCACATTCCCGGCAAGCCTGATTTTCTGCCCGCGCATGTCCTGCCCGCCGGGCGGCTGGGCAAAAATCCCATTACCTTGTTCAAGGGGCTGCGTGCGATCTGGCGGGGCCGCGCGATGGCCTTGCGGTTGTTTGACAGCTTTCAGCCGGCCTGTGTGATCGGCTTTGGCGGCTACCCCGCGCTACCTGCCCTGCTCGCAGCACACGCAGCGCGCATCCCCACCGTAATCCACGAACAGAACGCGGTGCTGGGCCGGGTCAATCGGCTGCTCGCACGGCGGGTCGATGCGATTGCCACAGCCTACAACGTGGTTGATCGGCTGGATCGCAAATGGGCCGACAAAGTGGTGCAGGTCGGCAATCCGGTGCGTGATGACGTGCTGGCCTTGCGCAAGCAGCCATTCCCGCCGCTGGACGACAACGGCCTGTTGCGTGTGCTGGTGACCGGGGGCAGCCAGGGCGCTTCGATCCTTTCGCAAGTCGTGCCCGATGGTTTGGCGATGCTGCCGCCAGCGCTGCGCCATCGTTTGCAAGTAACCCAGCAGTGCCGGCCCGAAGATATCGATGTTGCGCGCGCGCGCTATGCTGCGCACCAGATACCCGCCGAGTTGGGCACGTATTTTGAAGACATGGCGAGCCGTCTTGCCGAAACCCACCTGTTTATCGGGCGCGCCGGCGCTTCCACAATCGCTGAACTGACTGTTGTCGGACGGCCATCGATACTCGTGCCGCTGCCGATTGCGACCGATGATCACCAGGCTGCCAACGTGCGCGAATTGGTGCGGATCGGTGGTGCGCGCGCCATCCGCCAATCGGGCTTTACGCCAAAGGAACTGGCCAAGCAGGTGCAGGCGATTGCGCTTGCCCCCGAGGCTCTGGCCAATGCCGCGCATGCCGCCTGGAATTGTGGATTGCCGCATGCGGCAGGCGATCTGGCCGATCTGGTTGAAGGCTTTGGCGGCGCGCCCAACATGGATGTGATCCGCATGGTGCGAGAACCGGCGCCAGCCGGGATGGCGACCGCCACAGCCGGCGCCGCACGGGAGTGCAAACCATGAAAGGTGTGGGTGTCGATATTGGTACGATCCACTTCGTCGGCATCGGCGGGATCGGCATGTCGGGCATCGCCGAGGTGATGCACAACATGGGCTATGCGGTGCAGGGTTCGGACATTGCCGAGGGCTACGTGATCGAAGGGTTGCGCGCGCGCGGCATCGCCGTGATGATCGGGCACAACGCCGCCAATGTGGCGGGCGCGTCGGTGGTCGTCACCTCGACCGCAGTGCGCCGTGACAACCCCGAAGTGATCGCAGCGCTGGAGGCACGTATCCCGGTGGTACGCCGCGCCGAAATGCTGGCCGAACTGATGCGGTTGAAAAACACCGTGGCTGTGGCCGGCACCCACGGCAAGACCACGACGACATCGATGGTCGCCTGCCTGCTCGACGCCGGCGGGGTTGATCCCACGGTCATCAACGGCGGGATTATCAATTCCTACGGCTCGAACGCCCGGCTGGGTGACAGCAACTGGATGGTGGTCGAAGCCGACGAAAGCGATGGCTCGTTCCTGAGGCTCGATGGTACGATTGCGGTTGTCACCAATATCGATCCCGAACATCTTGACCATTATGGCAGCTTTGATCGGGTCAAGGCGGCGTTTGTCGAATTTATCGAAAACGTGCCGTTTTATGGCGCGGCCATGCTGTGCATCGATCATCCGGTGGTTCAGGCGATCATTCCGATGGTGCGCGACCGGCGCGTGATCACGTATGGGTTTTCGGCACAAGCCGATGTACGCGGAGAACAGGTAACGCCCGTGCCCGGCGGCAATCGCTTTACCGTGGTGCTGCGCCAGCGCGACGGCAACTTTCACCGCATCGAGAACATCGGCCTGCCGATGCCCGGCCGCCACAATGTCCAGAATGCTTTGGCCGCGATTGCCGTGGCGCGTGAAATGGGTGTGGCCGATGACGTTATCCGTGATGGTTTCGCCAAGTTTGGCGGCGTCAAGCGGCGCTTTACCAAAGTCGGCGAAGTGGCGATCGATGACGGCAGCGTGACGCTGATCGACGATTATGGCCATCACCCGGTGGAAATTCGCGCCGTGCTCGCCGCGGCACGGGAAGGCGCGCGCGGGCGCGTGATCGCGGTGGTTCAACCGCATCGCTTCACCCGTTTGCGCGATCACATGGAAGATTTCCAGGGTGCGTTCAACGATGCCGATGTGGTCTATGCGGCCCCGGTATATGCCGCAGGCGAAGCGCCGATCGAAGGCGTAAGCTCGACCGAAATGGTTGAAGGCATCAAGGCGCGCGGCCACCGAAGCGCGCATTGCATCGCCAGTGCCGATGCCTTGGCTCAGGAATTGGCAGGTACTTTGCGCGCCGAAGACATGGTCGTTTGTCTGGGAGCGGGCGATATCACGCGCTGGGCGGCCGGTCTTGCCGATGCCATTCGCCGCGCGCGCGAGGCAGCATGATCACGCCGCGCGGTCGACTGACGCCCCACGCGCCGCTGGCGCCGCTGGTCTGGTTCAAAGCGGGCGGCATGGCGCAATGGCTGTTCGAACCGGCAGACTGCGAAGACCTGATGGCGTTTCTGGCCGGGCTGGCCGCCGATGTGCCAGTGATGGCGCTGGGGCTGGGGTCCAACCTGATCGTGCGCGATGGCGGCGTGCCCGGGGTGGTGGTGAGGCTTGGCAAAAGCTTTGCCGGGGTGCGCGCTTGTGATCCCGTCACGCTGGAATGCGGTGGTGGGGCCTCGGGCGTGCTGGTGTCATCCACAGCGCGCGATCTGGGTATTGCAGGTCTTGAATTTCTGCGCTCGATCCCCGGTACGGTCGGCGGGTTCGTGCGGATGAATGGCGGCGCGTATGGTGCCGAGGTCAAGGATGTACTGGTCAATTGCGACGCGGTCTTGCGTTCGGGGCAGGCTGTCACGCTGTCGGTTGGTGATCTTTGCTATGCCTACCGCCACTCCGACCTGGCCGAAGGTGCGGTGGTCGTGGCTGCCCGGTTTCGGGGGCGTCCCGGCGAACCATCTGCGATCCAGGCCGAGATGGACCGCATCGCAGCAGCCCGCGAAGCCTCGCAACCGCTGCGCACCCGGACCGGCGGATCAACATTCAAGAACCCGCCCGGGCACAAGGCCTGGGAACTGGTCGATCAGGCGGGGTGCCGCGGCTTGACGCTGGGCGGCGCGCAAGTCAGTGATAAACATACCAACTTTCTGATCAATGTGGCCGATGCCACCAGCGCCGAGATCGAGGCATTGGGCGAGCTGGTGCGCGACAAAGTGCGCGCGGCCTCGGGCATTGATCTGCAATGGGAAATCAAGCGGGTAGGGCTCAAGGCCGGACAGGGAATAGCGTGACACTTCCGAAACTTCATGTCGCGGTGCTGATGGGCGGCTGGTCGAACGAACGGCCGGTCTCGTTGATGAGCGGCAAGGGCGTGGCCGAGGCGCTGGAAGCGCGCGGGCACACCGTTACCCGGATCGACATGGGCCGCGATGTTGCGCAAATATTGACCGAGACTGCGCCCGATGTGGTGTTCAATGCGTTGCACGGCACACCGGGTGAAGACGGCACGGTGCAGGGCATGATGGATCTGCTCGGGCTGACGTATACCCATTCGGGGCTGGCC
>CAIPWG010000541.1 GCA_903868655.1 uncultured Sphingomonadales bacterium | reverse complement strand
TAATCGACAATTGCTGCGAGGCTTGGAACAAACTCGTCGATCAGCCATGGCACATCAAGACAATCGGACGCCGCAAATGTGCGCATGCGTTGTGATCATTGCAGGTTGGTATAAGTGGCAATATTGGCCGCGCTCGTCGGATCCAGTGTGCCCAGAAAATCGCGCACCTTTGAGCGGTAAGCATGCAAGCCAGCATCGTGGCCAAGCAAAGCCGCAATCATAACCCGCGCGCCATCTTCGCAATCGAGGTCGCGATAGCGATACCCGCAGCCGCCAAGCAGCCCGGAATTGTGGATCAGCGGATACCCCCCGAACAGCGCCTCGTAATGCAGATAGTTCTGCGCATTTTCGATCGTGTGAGACACGAGGCAATTGGCCGCTTCCCGCAAGACGACACTCGTTTTCTCCCTGGGGGCAAACCTTACAAGCCCTTGCCTCACGCAATCGAGCGTTGCAGCAAACTGCGCAAAATAGCCGTCCACGGGAAAAGGATCGGCATTGTAGAGGTGAATTGAGGACAGAAATCCCGGCGCCGAGCGAAAAACCTGTTCGCACACCAGCAAGGGTACGTGGCAGGTTTTGACTGTGCTGATGTTGGGTTCCATGATTGCAGCGAACCAGCGCCCTGTGCCGGGCCGATAGTGCGCAACGCCATCCGCCGCGATCAATGTCGGGCTCCACAGATGCGGCATGATCCGCACGGGCGCGCGCAACACATGGGCATACCATGCCGTGCAAGACTCGGCGAACGCCGGCAGAGTCCATATCTGGTCATACACCACACCGAAAACGAGTTGCCCGGGTGGCCGATGGTGCGCGATCGATTGCATATCGATGGCAAAATCGTTGGCCACTCGCATGCCGATGATCCGGCCCCCGCGCGCGCGGAATGCCGAGGCCCAATCATCGTGGATATGCGCACCGAGTTCGATTATCAGATCACACGTGGTGGCCGCTTCGGCCCAATCGAGCACTGGGCATGGCATATCGTGCGCCGATCCCGGCCCGCCGTTGACCACAAAACAGTGCGATACTTGTGGCAGGCGCTCAAGCAGCATCAACAGAAACAGCGCGTTTTGGCCTAGACCGTTTTCCCAGAGGTGGTGTGTGCCTTCGCGCAAAAACACGGTGACGCCGATCTTCATGCTGCGCCTGTGGCTGCAGCAAAAGCATCGACCGCTTCAACCCGGCCGGGCGCGAACCGGGCCATCAGGCGATAGATGCCAGATAGGTCGGGATCATGACCTTTCGCCATTGTCATCATCATCGCCACCGCTTGGTCGATGTCATTGCCGGGATAATAATAGCCAAAGTCTGCCAGCGCGTCGCAATTGTGTACAATGGGATAGCCGGCATGGAGCGTATCAAGCTGGTCATGGCTGACCATGCCCGATGGCCGGTGGCTGAGCACAAAATCTCCGCGCAGTGGCAACAGCCCATAATAGTCCTGCTCGGCCCAGATCGTCAGCCTCTGCTCGGCCTGGACCTCAAGGCTCGCGGCCAGATAATTGAACGTCAGTTGGTTGCCGATCCGCGTGCCATTGCGAAATTCAACCCGCGACAGTGCACCCGGTTGCGAAACATGAAACCGGTTGGCGGCAACCAGCGCCATGACCCCCATGTCGCCCACCGTCGCGTTGCTCGCGTTGATTACGCAGGCCCATGGACCGCAAAAATCTGCGGAACGGGCCCAGGCAAACTTGAAGGCGTCATCAGAGTGTACCCGATTGTGCATTGCCAGAAATGAAGGCGACCACACAAATGGCATGCCACGCACGGGACAGCGATAAACTGTCGCCAGAAATGCCGCCTGTGCCTGTGCAGCGTCATCAATCCACACAGCATCATGACAACCCACCGGCCCGAAAAGCGCAGCTTTGTCGAAAATTGAATGCTCGACAATCGCGGTATAGGGGTCACCCGAGCAATAGAGCACATAGCGGCCGCCTCGCGCACGAAATTGCGAAATCGCGGCCATATCCAATTGATCGCCTGCCGCGATGATCAGATCGCACACCACCAGCGCGTCGCGCACAGTAATCACATCGGCACTGCCATACTGTCGATCGGAATGCAGGTTGATCAGGACTGCTCGCTCAACACCGGGAACATGACGCATCGCTTCGGCAAGATGCCAAGCCAACCGGTGGTCCCGCACCAGGTC
>CAIPWG010000540.1 GCA_903868655.1 uncultured Sphingomonadales bacterium | reverse complement strand
GCCTTTACCATGCCTGCCAATATGACCGAACAACCCGCCGCATCGATCGATTGCGGCCAAACGGCTGAAGGCCTGCCGATCGGCATGCAGATTGTAGGCAAACGCTTCGACGATATGGGGGTCTTGCGGCTGGCGCAGTGGTATGAAACCGCACGCGGACCGACGCGCGCCTGGCCCAAGCCTTGCCCTTCGCCCGATCAGGAGGCATAGGGCGCGCGACTCCTTTTGCGAAAGAGTGCGAACGATGAAAGTGCGTGTCCATGTCAGCCTGAAGAACGGCGTGCTCGATCCGCAGGGTCGCGCCATCCACCACGCGCTGGAAGGCATGGGTTTTGCCGGTATCAACGATGTGCGCGCGGGACGCCTGATCGAACTCGACGTGGCCGATGATGTCAGCGACGCAGCCCTGGACGAGATGTGCCGCAAGCTGCTGGCCAACCAGGTGATTGAAAACTATCGCATCGAAAAGGTTGCCTGATCATGGGGTTCACCGCCGCCGTCATCACGTTTCCCGGATCGAACTGCGACCGCGACATGGCCGTGGCGATCGAAGAGATCACCGATGGCACGGTCCACCGGGTGTGGCACGGCGATGCGACGCTTCCCGAAGGGCTTGATTTCATTGCTCTGCCCGGCGGATTTTCCTACGGGGACTATCTGCGGTCCGGCGCGATGGCTGCCCGGTCGCCGATCATGCAGGCGGTGGTGGAACAGGCCGCGCGCGGCGTGGCCGTGCTCGGCGTATGCAACGGGTTTCAGGTCTTGACCGAGGCGGGACTGCTGCCCGGAGCGCTGCTGCGCAATGCGGGCCAACGGTTTGTCTGTCGCGATGTCAAATTGACAGTGGGCACCAGCCAATCGCTGTTCACCAGCGGCTATTTCAAGGACCAGCGGATCACGATCCCCGTGGCGCACCACGACGGCAACTATTACGCCGACGCGGTTACGCTCGACCGCCTTGAAGCCGAAGATCGGATCGCCTTCCGCTACGCCGAGCCGGTCAATGGATCGCAGCGTCAGATTGCAGGCGTTTTAAACGAGGCGGGCAATGTGCTGGGCATGATGCCGCACCCCGAACGCATGATCGAACCCGCACACGGCGGCAGCGATGGTCGTGTGCTGTTTGAAAGCGTGCTGCGCGCTGTCGGCGTAACCGCCTAACCCAGCGGCAACGATGTCGTTCGCTTGATCACATCGAGCGTAATGCTCGACCGCACATTGTCGACATCGCCATGGCCAAGCAGTTCCTCGTTGATCAACCGCGACAGGTCTTTGAGGTCGCGTGTCACGATACGCAGAAGATAGTCGGAGTCGCCCGTCGTGGCGCAGCAATCCAATACGGCATCGAGCGCGGCAACCCGATCCTGAAACCGGCTGACCACATCGCGGGCATACGAACCGAGCGTGATCGAAACATACGATTCGACCATCAGCCCGAGGTGTTCTTCGTCCAAAATTGCGACCTGTTTGCGAATGAGCCCCTCGTTCTGCATGCGCGCAATCCGGCGTGACACCTGACTGGCCGACAAGTGCACGATTTCGCCCAGATCGGCATGCGATCGGGACGAGTCGGTCTGCAACTGCATAAGAATTTTGCGGTCAATCTGGTCCATGCGCCAATCATGCGCATTATCTTATAAAAATACAATAATGCCGCAGAAATGGTGTGTGGCTGCTTTCATTTCGCGCAGACTGTGCAGCGGCAAAGGCCTATCCTTGCACGTAATGCGGGGAACCCCGCCGCTCGATATCCGGGAGAAGAACGCGATGGCTGCTGCACCACAAACTGGCGATCTGTTCGACAATCCGCTGGGGCTTGACGGCTTTGAGTTCATCGAATTCTCGGCGCCCGAGGCTGGTGCGCTTGAACCCGTGTTTTCGCGCATGGGCTTTACCCATATCGCCAACCACCGGTCCAAACGCGTGCAGTTGTGGCGCCAGGGCGGGATAAACCTGATCGCGAATTATGAACCGCGCAGCCCGGCCGCGTGGTTTGCCGCCGAACACGGTGTGTCGGCCTGCGGGATGGGGTGGCGCGTGCGCGATGCGGCCAATGCTTATGCCGAGGCGCTGGCGCGCGGGGCCGAACCGGTTGAAGTCAGCACCGGACCGATGGAATTGCGCCTGCCTGCGATCCGCGGGATCGGTGGATCGATCATCTATCTGATCGACCGGTATGGCGATGATCTGTCGATTTACGACATCGACTTTGTCTATCTGCCCGGCGTCGACCGCCATCCGGTGGGTGCGGGTTTTCATACGATCGATCACCTGACCCACAATGTCTATGGTGGGCGCATGGCGCATTGGGCGGCGTTTTATGAACGCGTCTTCGGGTTCCGTGAAATCCGCTATTTTGATATCAAGGGCGAATATACCGGATTGACCAGCCGCGCGATGACCGCGCCCGATGGCAAGATCCGCATCCCGCTCAATGAAGAAGGCGGCCATGGCGGGGGCCAAATCGACGAATTCCTGCGCGCCTACAACGGCGAAGGCATTCAGCATATCGCCTTTGCCTGTGATGATCTGCTCGGCGGCTGGGACACACTGAAAGCGATAGGCACGCCGTTTATGACTGCCCCGCCCGCAACATATTACGAAATGCTCGAAGAACGCCTTCCCGGGCATGGCGAACCGGTGGATGAATTGCAAAAGCGCGGAATCCTGCTCGACGGGTCGACGACGGCGGGCGATCCACGGCTGTTGCTGCAAATATTTTCCGAGACGCAGGTCGGACCGGTGTTTTTCGAATTTATCCAGCGCAAGCGCGATGAAGGCTTTGGCGAAGGCAATTTCACTGCCCTGTTTGAAAGCATGGAACGCGACCAATTGCGTCGGGGCGTCTTGAACGTGGCGGAGATGACCAAGTGAGCGCGCCCACCCTGCAACGCATCCACCATGTCGCCTATCGCTGCCGCGATGCGAAGCAGACCGTTGAGTGGTATGCGCGCGTGCTGGGCATGGCCTATACCAATGCGTTTGCCGAAGACCATGTGCCGTCTACCGGCGAATTCGATCCCTACATGCACGTGTTCCTCGATGCTGGCGGGGGCAATGTGTTGGCCTTTTTCGAATTGCCCAATCAGCCGGACCAGGGCCGCGATCCGAACACCCCGGCATGGGTGCAGCATCTGGCGTTTGAAGTGGCCGACGAGGCGGCGTTGCTGGCCGCCAAGGCGCACATCGAGGCCCATGGGATCGACGTGCTCGGGCCGACCTATCATGGCATTTTCCGCTCGATCTATTTCTTCGATCCGAATGGTCACCGGCTGGAACTGGCGTGCAATATCGGCACGCCCGAACAACATGCGCAACTGCGCGAGGTTGCGCCGGTGATGCTGGAGGAATGGAGCCAGACCAAGCGCGCGCCGCGCCACGCCGAATGGTTGCATAAGGATCCACGCGGGTGATCGACCACACCCACGACGCCGCAGCATCAAGCTGGGTTGCGGGGGCTGACGACCATCCCGACTTTCCCGTGCAGAACCTTCCGCTAGGGGTATTTTCGCTGGCCGACGGTCTGCGCCGGATCGGCACCGCAATTGGCGATCAGGTGCTCGATCTGGCAACGCTTGCGCCCAGGATGCCGGAAACGGTGCGCATTGCGCTTGCAGAACCGACTCTGAATGCGCTGTTCGCGTTGCCCGGCAGCGAGCGGCTGGCCCTGCGCCATGCTGTATTTGCGCTGCTGACCAGCGACGCAATGCGGCAGCACGTTGAACCAGGCCTGCACGCCATTGCTGATTGCGCACTGCATCTGCCGTTCCGGATCGGGGATTACACCGATTTCTACGTCGGCATCCATCACGCCACCGCGATTGGTCAGTTGTTCCGGCCCGATGCGCCGTTGCTGCCCAATTACAAGCATGTGCCAATCGGCTATCACGGTCGCGCCTCGTCGGTCCGGGTATCGGGCACACCGGTCATCCGCCCCCGTGGCCAGATCAAACCCCCTGAGGCCGCTGCGCCGCACTTCGTTCCGTGCCAGAGGCTCGATTGCGAACTCGAACTCGGGGTGTGGATTGCCGGCGAAAATTCCTTGGGCCAAGCCGTGCCGATCGATCAGGCATGGGATCGCATAGG
>CAIPWG010000539.1 GCA_903868655.1 uncultured Sphingomonadales bacterium | reverse complement strand
CTGCCCATGTTCGACACCGGCGGGCAATTTCAGATCGATTGTCTTGCCGTCTTTGAGCGTAATGCGTTGTGGCGCGCGGATGGCCGCATCGACAAAGGGCACGACCAGCCGATAGGCGACGTTACCTCCGCGCGGCGGCGGCCCGCGTCGACCACCAAACGGTCCAGACCCGCCGCTGCGGCCACCAAACAGGCCTTCGAACAGATCGCCGAGGTCTGCGCCCGCGCCATCGCCAGGGCGTGCAGCAAAGCCCTCAAATCCGCCCTGTCCTCCACCGCCACTGCCAAAGCCGAACGGTGCTGCCGGATTGCCGTCGCCATCGATTTCGCCACGGTCGAATTGCGCACGCTTGTCCTTGTCCGACAGCAGATCATAGGCGCTGGTGATCCGGCCAAACCGCTCGGACGCATCAGGCTTTCCCTGATTGCGATCGGGGTGAAGTTCCTTGGCCAGCCGGCGATAGGCGGACTTGATGTCTTTTTCGCTGGCGCCGCGCGTGACGCCAAGAATGGTATAGGGGTCTGCCATGCCGTTCTAGCTAGGCTTGCGCCCGGCATCCTGCAAGATTTTCGGACAATGGATTGCAAACAGGCCGATTGCATCGCCCGGAAGGTCCGCTGGGAACCGAGGCTCATCGCGGGTAAGGGCTAAAAGGAATGCTTGTGATCATGGCCGCGCGGTGATTTCACCGGCAAGGCCACAGCCGCCATCAAACCAGCGAAAGTTACCGCCATGTCCTCCTTGCCGCCCCCGACCAGCCCCACCCAGGATGGCGACTCGATCCCGGATAGCGATCCGTTTGAACTGTTTGATGCGTGGTTTGCGCAAGCAAAAGGCAGCGAGATCAACGATCCCAATGCCATGGCGCTGGCAACGGCAACGCCGGAAGGATTGCCCTCGGTGCGCATGGTGCTGTTGAAAGGCCACGGGCCCGACGGGTTTGTATTTTATACCAATTTCCAAAGCCGCAAGGGTGGTGAACTGGCCGCCAATCGCCACGTGGCGCTGCTGTTTCACTGGAAAATCCAACAGCGTCAGATTCGCATCGAAGGTCCGATCAGCGAAGTGACCCCGGCTGAAGCCGATGCCTACTTTGCCAGCCGTCATCCCGAATCGCGGCTGGGCTCGGCCGCGTCGGATCAATCGCGTCCGCTCGACAGCCGGCAAGCCTATCTCGACCGGGTGGCAGCTCTGCGCGAGACGTACCCCGATGGTAACGTTCCGCGCCCGGCGCACTGGTCCGGTTATCGGGTGCGCCCCGAACGCATCGAATTCTGGCAGGATCGCACATTTCGCCTGCACGAACGGCGGCAATTTGTGCGTTGCGGCAATGAAGGCTGGACCAGCCGCCTGCTGTACCCGTAAATACCCAAGCGATGACTCAAACGAACGCGACCAGCACGCCCGACAAAGGCCTTCTCAACCGGCGGGCGGCCATGGCCTCGATCGCGGTGGCGACCTTGCTGCTGGCGCTCAAAGGCTGGGCAGTCGCATCAACCGGCTCCTTGGCGATGCTCGGCAGTCTGGCCGATACGATGCTCGATCTGGTGGCCAGTCTGGCGACGTTGCTTGGGGTATGGATCGCGGCGATTCCCGATGATCACAACCATCGGTTTGGCCATGGCAAGGCCGAGGCGCTGGCTGCGATGTTTCAGGTGGTGCTCATTTCACTGTCGGCGTTTGGCCTCGCCTTGCGCGCCATCACGCAATTCTTTGTCCCGGGCGGAGTGCAGGATCCCGGCGACGGGATTGTGGTTTCGCTGATTGCCATGGTCGCGACGCTGGCGCTGGTCGGGTATCAGCACACGGTTATCCGCCGCACCGGCAGTGTGGCGATTGCCACAGACCATGTGCATTACCGGGCCGATCTGCTGCTCAATCTGGCCGTGATCGCGGCGCTGGCGCTCGATCACTGGGGGCATGTTCCGGGGGTTGATGCGGGGTTTGCGCTCGCCATTGCCGGCTGGCTCGGCTGGGGGGCATGGAACGCATCCCAGGACGCCATCGAACAGTTGATGGATCATGAATGGCCGCTTGAAAAACGCGAACGGTTTCTGGCCGTCGCGGCGCGCCACCCTGCGTTGAAGGGTATTCATGACTTGCGCACACGGACCAGTGGCAATCGCGATTTCGTGCAGTTTCACGTTTGGGTGGACGGCGCGATGACGGTTGCCGAGGCGCACGACGTGATGGACGAGATCGAGGCGCTGCTCGCCCGCGAATTTCCCGATACCGAAATCCTGATCCATCCCGATCCGGACGGACTGATCGATGAAAATACGATCGGCGCGCAGGATCTTCTGGCAACGGGCCCCGATGGCGAAAGCCCTGCGCTGCTGGCGCAAGGCAGTCCGCGCGCTAGCGCAAACTGCTGACGATATCGCCGAGCCGCGAAGTGACCTGATCGAGGTGGTTTTCCGGCGTCATCCCCAGCCGAACCACCACCAGATTGCGCGACGGAGCAACCAGGACATATTGGCCAAGGTGGCCTTCGCAGGCGAACAGATCAGCCGGGCCTTTGTCGGGAAACAGCGATGGCGTGCCGGTTGTCGCAGCGCGATTGAGCCAGATCTGCGCCCCGTACTGCGATTCGCGCGGTGACGGCGCGGTCATGAAATCGATCCATTGGCGCGGCACCAGCTGGACCCCGCCAGCAGACCCGCGGTGGCGCAGAAATTCGCCAAACAGCGCCCAATCGTGCGCGGTGGCGTGGATGGCGCTGCCCCCGACCATCGTGCCCGACGCATCGAATTCGGGCACCGCCGAGTGCATTCCCACCCGATCAAACAGCCGGGTATGCAGATAATCCAGCACCGCGCGCCGCCGCATTTCGGGATTGCCGCCCGGCGCCAAAACCCGTGCGGCGAGATCGGCCAGAATGACGCTGGTGTTGGTCGAATAGACCCATTTCCGCCCCGCATCATATTGCAGCGGCTGTGCCTCGGCATAGCGCGCCATGTCATCGCGGCCATCCAGAAACAGCATGCGCACTTCGTCGGATTCGTAAGGTGGATCGCCTGCTTCGACATGGCGCAGGCCCGAACGCATCTGCAACAGCTGGCGCAACGTGATTTCGCCACGCGGATCGCCGGGGCGCTGCCACAAGGGGATCGGCACCGATTCATCCAGCCGGAGCCGCCCGTCGGATACCAGCATACCGATCAGCACCCCGGTGATCGATTTGGCCATCGACCAGCTGATGAACCGGGTATTGCGGTCATAGCCCGGCCCATAGCGTTCGGCGATCGGCTTGCCATCGCGCCAGATCAGCAAAGCGCGCGTCTCGCCGGCCTCTGGCGCAGTAAACAGTGCGTCAATCCGGCTCGCGAGTTCGGCGCGTGATACCGTGCCGGGGTTGGCCACTACTGCCGATAGCGCTGTCTGCGACAGCGGTGGCGCCACGGGTGCGGATTGGCAGGCGATCAGCGCTGGCACCAGCGCGAGCGGAGCGATAAGGGAAAGCCGAGCGGGAATCATCGTTCCCGACCCATCACCGAGATCGACGCGCCGGGCAATGACAAACACCACCCACGACCAAGATCCTTTACCCCGCCCGGATCAGCCGCGCCGCCGATCATGGCGGCAGATGGCGGTGCTGGCTCTGCTCGGGCTGGTGATTGCGGGTGTGGCGTGGATCTGGACCCCGGCCGGGCGCTATGCCCATACCGGCACGGCTTATGGCGCAAGGGTTGCCTGCTCTTGCCGCTATCTGGGCGGACGCAGTCTGGCCGATTGCCACAAGGACATGGAAGGCCCGGTCGGCTGGGTCAGCCTGAGCGAAGATCCCGCCGCGCATAGCGTGACGGCCAGCTATCTGCTGTTTGCGCGCCAGACTGCGGTGTTTCACGAAGGCTGGGGCTGCCAGTTGCAGCCCTGGGCCAGATAGACGTCAAATCCAGCCGGACAATTCGCGGCGAACCATTTCTTCGAGCAGGATCATCCCCTGATCCCCGGCATTGAGACAGCCGAGTGCGGCAAAGTCGATGCCACCCGCGCCGATGAATTCCTCGCGCCCGCGAATCGCCAGTTCTTCCAACGTTTCGAGGCAATCGGCGGAGAAGCCGGGTGCGGCGATGGCAATTCGTTTTGTGCCAGCCTTGGCTTCGGCGACCAGCGTGTGGTCGGTTGCCGGTTCAAGCCACTTGGCCGGGCCAAAGCGCGATTGAAACGTGGTGATCACCCGCAAGTCGGGGTGGCTCTGCCTGAACACATCGCCCAGCAGGCGCGACGTTTTGCGGCAATGGCAATGATAGGGATCGCCCAGTTCAAGCGTGCGCTTGGGCATTCCGTGATAGCTGAGCATCAGCAATTCGGGTGTGAAGTCGAGCGCCGCGATCTGCTGCGACAAATCACGATGCAGCGCGTCGATATAGCCCTGATCATCATGATACGGCGGCAGCGTGCGCAAGGCCGGCAAGCGGCGATTGCCGAGCAACCACCGCGCGACGTCATCCATGACACTGCCGGTGGTCGCGCCTGAATAGTGCGGATAAAGCGGTGCGATCAGAATGCGTTCGCAGCCGGCTTCGAGCAAAGTATCAAGCTCTGCTGCAATGGCCGGCTTGCCGTAACGCATGGCATGGCGGACCACCACCGCATCGCCCAGCCGCAGCTGCAACGCGCGTGCCTGCGCCGCGGTGATCGCTGCCAGTGGTGATCCTTCATCGGTCCAGACTTGCGCATAAGCATGCGCCGATTTCCTGGGCCGGGTGTTGAGAATGATCCCGCGCAGGATCGGCTGCCACAGCAGCGCTGGAATTTCGACCACACGCCGATCTGACAGAAACTGTTTGAGATAGCGCGCCACCGATCGTGCATCGGGCGCATCGGGTGTGCCCAGATTGACTACCAAAAGGCCGACCCGTCCTGTGGCGACGCGCGGGTGATCACTGGGCCAATGAGGCGAAAGAGGTTCGGGCATCATAGTCCTTCGGACAGGAAAGGCAGGCGACGAAAACGGGTGCCGCTGGCAGAAAACAAGGCATTGCCGATGGCAGGTGCAATAGCAACCATCCCCAATTCGCCCGGGTCGAACGGTTCGGCGTCGCTGGTGGCAAAGGCAACCTCAACCTTCGGGCAATCGGCCAGCAGTGGCAGGCGCAAATCGGCCAGCCGTCCGGCCGTTGGCAATCCAGCAGCCCACCGTGTCGTGCCGCCAAGCGCATGCGCCATGCCGAACAGCAACCCGCCTTCGATCTGTTGGCGCGCAATGTCGCGGTTGATCACCCGGCCAATGTCGCAATAGGCGGCGATGCTGTCGACCCGGATGGCGCCACCTGCCACGCGCGCGCTGGCCACCACGGCAATATATCCTGCGCGTGGGCCCTCGGGCGCGGCCAGATGCAACGCATGGCAGGCAAGGCCCTGCCCCGATCCACCCGAACCGCCGCCCCACATCGCCAGATGCGCGGCACCTTCGAGACAGGCGACCAGCCGTGGTTCGCTGCCCAGCATAGCGGCGCGGAAGGACAGCGGTTCTGCGCCTGCCCAATGCGCGCATTCATCGATAAAACTTTCGGTGATAAACGCGGTGTAACCATGCGCGCCGCCGCGCAGTCGTCCGACCGGCAGGCTGATATCCGCCGTCACATGATCCAGCGCGCGGGCAGGAATGGCATAAATGGGCATGCCACCCGCCACGGCCTGTGGATCGGCAGCACCTTGCGCAGCAGTCTGGGCGGCGTTTGACGTCTTTCCGGCAAACAGCCGCGCGCCGGTTTCGACGCCACTTGCGGGCGTGGCGATGCGTGCGCGCCAGCCTATCAAATGCTGTTTGGCGGGGTCAAATGCCGCGCTGACCTGTGCGGTGACCGGCGCGCGGGGAAATCCGGCGAGCGTTTCCTGCCAGCGGGACCAGGTCAACTGCACCGGACGCCCGGTTTCGCGCGCAATCACAGCGACATCTTCGGCAATGCGTGTGTCGAGCCGTGCGTCAAAGCTGCCGCCAGCGGGCAGGGCATAGACGGTAACCGCATCGCGCCCGATCCCGGCGCCCCGCGCGGCGGCGCGCGCGGCGGCTTCGGGTGCCTGCGTCGCAATCCACAGTTCCAGTTGTCCGCCGCTGAGCCGGGCGGTGGCACTGGCCGGTTCAAGCGGGGCGTGCAATGCCGGTTCTACGTCATAACGTGCGCTTAATGCGGGATGCGCCAGCACCCCATCGGCATCGCCCTCGGCGGCAATCCGGCTTGCGCCACCGTGCTGCAACGCGTGATCGAGTGCAGCTTCGCACGCCGTGCTGTCTACCACCCGGCCCGGCCCATGCGGATCGATCCGGAACAAGGGGTCCATCGCCACAAGCGCGCGTTCGGCAGTGGGCCATGCGTGTGCGACAGCCGCCAGCCAGCGTTCCGACGGCACTACTGCGATCAAGCCGGGCACTTTGCGGGCCGCAGCCGCATCGTGGCTGGCCAGTCGGCAATGGCCTTGCGGACCATGCGCGATCGCCGCGTAAACCAGCCCGGGCAGGCGCACGTCGGCTGCAAAGGTCAGGCTGCCATCGACTTTGGCGGGCAAGTCGATCCTCGGGAAATCGGGCGCAGCAACGTGCCCGTTGGGTGAATCAGACAACTCGCGCGCGGGCGCAGGGCGCAAGGCCGGCGCGGCAGGCAACGGCCCTGCCAGCGCGCTATCGATCAACTTCGCAAAAGCGACGCGGCGTTTGCCAACGATCACATGATGATCATGGGTGTCGCATTGGGCGGCGGGGACCCCCGCCTCGCGAGCTGCCGCTTCGATCAGCGTTTGTCGCAAAGCAGCGGCGGCCAATCGCAGCCGGGTTTCAAATGCCGCCACGGTGGTGCCGCATGCGGTTATCAGCACGGGTTGGGTATCGGCCTCATACCGCACCACCGCATCGCCTGGCGCTCCGGCCAGTTCGCCAATCAGGGCTTCGCCGATCCACGGAGCGCCCGCGATGCTGCGGGGCAGCCACATCGTGGCCCATTCGGCGGCAATCACGGGATCTGCATAAAACGGGCTGAGCGGGGCCAGTTCGACCCCGATCCGACGCCAGTCCGCACCCAGTTCCACAGCAATGATCTGGGCGGCGAGCGTGGTCACGCCCTGGCCCATTTCGGTTGCCGGGACCGCCACACTGACCGTGCCATCGCGCGATAGCCGGATCAACCCGTCGATCACATGGTCATTATCGCCCGCGACCAGCGGAGCACGATAATGGCGCGGTACCAGCGCCAGACCCACCACCAGCGCGCCCGCTGCGCCGGCCCCGACCAGCACCGTGCGGCGGGAAAAGGCGCGGGGCCTGCGCATCAGCCGTTGCGGTCCAACCATTCCACCAGTTGACGCGCGATCGCCAGATAGGCATCGGCCAGCGGTCCTTCACCGGCCGCGGGTGGCTCGCCCGCGTCGCTGCCCTGACGGATCGCCATGGCGAGGGGAATGCGACCCAGGAACGGCAGTCCGCTGGTCATGGCTGCCTGTTCGGCCCCGCCGTGTCCAAACGGATCGCTGGTTTCACCGCAATGCGGGCACAGATACCCGGCCATGTTTTCGACCATCCCGATCAGCGGCACCCCGCCTTGTTCGAACAGGCCCATCGCACGGGTGGCGTCGATGAGTGCCAGATCCTGCGGGGTTGACACGATGACGGCGCCTGCGGGTTTGTATTTTTGCAGCATGGTCAATTGCACATCGCCGGTGCCCGGCGGCAGATCGACCACGATCACTTCGGCATTGCCCCATTCCGCGTCGATCAGTTGACCCAGCGCATTGCCCGCCATTGGACCGCGCCATGCGATCGGCTGACCCGGGCGCACCAGATGCGCCATCGACAACATTGGCACGCCAAACCGGCTCATCACCGGGGTCAGCTTGTTGCCGTTGGCCTCGGGTCGCTGGTCTTCGGTGGCAAACAGCCGCGCTTGCGACGGGCCGTGGATATCCGCATCGACCAGCCCGGTGGCGCGCCCCAGCCGGTGCAGCGCGATCGCCAGATTGGCCGACAATGTCGACTTCCCAACCCCACCCTTGCCCGAACCGACCGCGATAATCCGGCGGCGGCGGCGCGGTGCCGACATTGCCACGCGCAGTGCCGCCACGCCGATACCCTTGGCTGCGGCGTGCAAATCGCTCTGCATGGTCTGGCGCGCGGTGTCGTCCAGCCCTTCGGCATCGATTACCACACTGGCCGAACCATCAGCCGAAATGCGCACGACTTGTACGCGCTCGCCCGCCACGGTGCGCAATGCCTGTTCCAGCGCTGTTGCCTCTGTCATCGCGTTTTCATCCGGTCCTTGTTGCCTGTCGCTCGTGGCGTCCCCCTAGCAAAGGAAAAATGGGAACGAGACCTGTTTTTCTGGGGCGGGCACCCTATAACCTTATCCATGAGTGGTCTTGACAGGGGAAAGGCCACCGATGGTCCGTCGAAAGACGGCCTCGGCGCGGCCCAGCAGGACAGCCCGTGGGGTGGGACCGAACCCGTGCCTGCGCCTCAGGATGGCGATAGCCTTGTGCCTGGTCCGGCTGAAAAAGTGCCCGTCACTGCCGTTGTCGCGCCGCGCGCGCCCAATCCCTGGCGCCATTCGCGGCCGCGCCGTTCCGCGCAACCGTCCCGTCGCGGCGCCACATCGCGCAGCTTGGTGGCGGTGCTGCGTCGGCTTGGCGTGGGCGGTTTGTCCGCGCTCACTGCGCGCTGGGGCGGCTGGCTGGCCGGGGCCCTGGTTCTGGCGGGGCTGGGGACGACATCGCTCCACGCTGTGGGACCACACGATCAGGCACTTGTTTCCACGCTGGGTGTCTGGGGAGAGGCGCATGGCCCTGGATTGGTAGTCACTTGGCCAGCACCGATCAGCAGTGTCCGCATCGACGACGTGACGACGATGCGCCACCTGACACCGCCTGATAGTCGGGGCGAACACCTGATGATGACCCGCGATGGTGGATTGGTTGCTGTCGTCTACGATGTGCGTTGGCACATTCGCGATCTGCGGCGCTATGCACTGGGTCTGGCTGCACCAGATGCTACGTTGCGGCAGGCCGCGGATGACGCGTTGCGTACCGCTGTGGCACAAAGTGATGCGGCGCAGGCCATGGGAACATCGCGTGAAACAGTCGGCCATCGCGCAGCGGCCCTGCTTCAGGCCATGCTGGACGGCTATCAGTCGGGCATAGCGATTGATGGCCTGGACTTGCGCCGTGCCGACCCGCCCGCACGGGTTGCAGACGCATTGCGCGCTGTCAGCGCCGCACGCAATGAGGCCCTGAGCGAGTTGGACCAGGCCAAAAACTGGTCGCGGCAATGGATCACCCACGCGCAGGGAGAGGCTGGGGCGTTTGACGAAGTTTATGCCCAATATCGCAACGCACCCGACATTACCCGGCGGCAGATGTATTACGCGACAATGGAACGCGTGATGGCGCAAAGCGACAAAGTGATTGTTGATGCCCCGGGCACGATCACCCAACTGCCTCCGCTGTCCCCGCCGGCTGCGGAGCCGCCACAACACAGTGCAAGGGGCGGCGATGGCCATTGACATGCGGACTTTGGCAGCATGGCCCTGGCGGGCCGTCGCCGGTGCTTCAGCCCTGGCGGTCCTGGCCGGTGCCGCCATATTCCCAGTGGCGCAGGATCGCACCGCGCTGGTTCTTCGCCTCGGTCATCCGCTGCGGGTGATCAACGAAGCGGGTCTTGCGCTGTGCGTGCCATGGGTCGATCGGGTGGTCTGGCTGGACCGGCGGCTGATGACGCTGGCGGTCACGGCCACGACAGTTACCGCCGCTGATGGCCAGCCGCTGTCCATCGATGCCTTTGCCACCTGGCGAGTGCGTGATCCCATTCGATTTTATCAGACGCTCGGCACCGCCGACACCGCGAATGACAGTCTGCGCGCAGTCTTTGTATCGGCGTTGCGTGATGGGTTTGCGCGCGAAAGTGGCCAGAACGGGGCCTTGCGCAGTATGCTCGATCGCGACCTGGCGCGGTATGGGATTGCGGTGACCGATGTGCGGCTGTCGCGTGTAGGACTGCCCGAAGGGGCGGCGCTTGATGCGGCGCTGGCGCGGATGGCTGGCAAAGCGCAAGCCGAAGCCGCTGCCATCACTGAAGAGGGGCACCGCGATGCAGCCGTGATTCGCGCTACCGCTGCTGCGCGCGCCGGGCAGATCTATGCGGCCAGTTTCGGCAAAGATCCGCAATTCTATGATTTTTATCGCGCGATGCAGAGCTATGAGGCAACTTTTGGGCAAAAGGGCAGCCGCACGACAATCGTGCTGTCACCCGATAATGCCTATTTGCGGCAGTTTCGCGGGCATTAGCGGTGGAATGTATTCAAACCCTGTTCAGGCAGGGAAAGTGATGTGACGATCCTGACGGGATGTGGTTTTCAACTGAGGCCCGACGGTATGAAAGTAAGAGGGACCAGGACACGTGCGATACGCTTATGGAGTTACTTCGGCGCTGCTCCTCGCCGGCAGTGCGCTGACATTGGCTACCGGTTTTCCGGCCGGGGCCCAAGTGGCACAAAACGACAGCGCAAAGATGGACGCGGTGGTCCCGCGCGCCGGGGCCCCAGCCAGCTTTGCTGATCTGACCCAGCAGTTGCAGCCAGCCGTGGTCAACATATCGACACGTCAGCGCGTGAAAGTGCAGGCCCAGAACCCCTTTGCCGGCACACCGTTTGGCGAAATGTTCGGCGGACCCGGTGGACCCGGCGGTTCGGGCAACGGCGGTGGCCAAACGCGTGAAGCGCAGTCGCTGGGATCGGGTTTCGTGGTTTCTGCAGACGGTTATATCGTGACCAACAACCACGTGATCACCGCAGAGGGCAAAGGCGAGGTCGAATCGATCACCGTCACCATGCCCGACGGCACCGATTATCCCGCCAAACTGGTGGGCAAAGATGCCGCATCGGATCTCGCGGTCCTGAAGATCAACGGCACCAAGCCTTTCCCGTTTGTGAAATTCGGTGATTCGCGCCATGCCCGCGTGGGTGACTGGGTGATCGCAATCGGTAACCCTTATGGTCTGGGCGGCACGGTAACGCAGGGGATTATTTCCGCTGTATCGCGCAACACCGGTACGGGTTCGGCCTATGATCGCTATCTGCAGACCGATGCCTCGATCAACCGTGGCAATTCGGGTGGACCGATGTTCGACATGCATGGCAATGTCATCGGCATCAACAACGCGATCTTTTCGCCCACCGGCGGCAGCGTCGGCATCGGTTTCGCCATCCCGGCGGAAACCGCCGCGCCGATCGTCGACAAACTTATGAAGGGCGTGGCGATCGAACGCGG
>CAIPWG010000538.1 GCA_903868655.1 uncultured Sphingomonadales bacterium | reverse complement strand
GACTTTATTTTTTACATAATGTTTATAAAAACGAAAAAGGCAGAAAAATAAATTTAACTTCACCGGCGTTGTCCTTGGGGATTGCGGTACACGAAACTTTAGAAGGATTATCAAAATATAAAGCCGAAGAAAGATTTTTAAAACCGCTTGAAGAAACTTTCCAAGAAGAATGGAAAAAAGTTACTGGAAAAAAAGGTGGATTTAAAAGCGAAGCAGAGGAGGCCGAAGCAAAAGAGCGCGGAAGAAATATGGTCTTTCAGGATTGCATGCGCGCGAGCATACGCGTCATCGACCAGGCGGCGGATTTCGCTGTCGATCAGCTTGCTGGTTTCATCCGACATCAGCGTGCGTTGCGACGTGCCCATGCCGAGATAGCCATCCTGGCTTTCTTCATAGAGCAGCGGCCCCAACTTGTCCGACATACCCCAGCGCATGACCATGTTGCGCGCAAGACCGGTAGCATATTGGATATCTGATGATGCGCCCGATGATACCTTGTCGTGACCGAAGATCACTTCTTCGGCGACACGCCCACCCATGCTGACCGACAGATTGGCCAGCATCTTGTCACGATGGTACGAATAGCTGTCACGTTCAGGCAGGCGCATGACCATGCCCAGCGCGCGACCGCGCGGGATGATCGTAGCTTTGTGGATCGGGTCGCTTGCGGTTTCGTTGACCGAAACAATCGCGTGGCCCGCCTCGTGATACGCAGTCATTTTCTTTTCGTCGTCGGTCATGACCATGGAACGCCGTTCGGCCCCCATCATGACCTTGTCCTTGGCGTCTTCGAATTCCTGCATCGCGACCAGACGCTTGTTGCGTCGTGCGGCCAAAAGCGCAGCTTCGTTGACCAGATTGGCCAGATCAGCACCCGAAAAACCGGGGGTGCCGCGCGCAATCACGCGCGGGTTTACGTCGGGAGCCAGCGGCACTTTCTTCATGTGCACGCCGAGGATCTTTTCTCGGCCTTCGATGTCGGGGATCGGCACAACCACCTGACGGTCGAACCGGCCGGGACGCAGCAGCGCCGGATCGAGCACATCGGGCCGGTTGGTCGCGGCAATGATGATGATACCTTCGTTGGCCTCGAATCCGTCCATTTCGACCAGCAGCTGGTTTAGCGTCTGTTCGCGTTCGTCGTTCGAATTGCCCAGACCATGACCGCGATGACGACCGACCGCATCGATTTCGTCGATGAACACGATGCACGGTGCATTCTTCTTTGCCTGTTCAAACATGTCGCGCACCCGGCTGGCGCCGACGCCGACAAACATTTCGACAAAATCCGAGCCCGAAATGGTGAAGAACGGCACACCCGCTTCGCCCGCAATCGCACGCGCCAGCAATGTTTTGCCGGTGCCGGGGCTGCCAACCAGCAGCGCGCCCTTGGGGATCTGTCCGCCCAGTTTGGAAAAGCGGCTGGGATCACGCAAAAATTCGACGATTTCTTCGAGATCCTCGCGCGCTTCATCGATGCCCGCGACATCGTCGAAAGTGACACGGCCCGATCGTTCGGTCAGCAGCTTGGCCTTGGATTTGCCAAACCCCATCGCGCCCGATCCGCCGCCCTTTTGCATCTGCCGCAAAGCAAAGAACACCATGCCCAGGATCAACAGGAACGGCAGCGAATTGGCGAGCAGGATCAACAGGACATTCTGTTCTTCCACCGCCTTGCCGGCGTAAAGCACATTCTTTTCCTGCAAGAGCTTGGGCAATTCGACATCGCCCTGCACCGGCACAGTCTTGAACTGCTGGTCGGTCTTGAGTGTTCCGGTGATCATGTC
>CAIPWG010000537.1 GCA_903868655.1 uncultured Sphingomonadales bacterium | reverse complement strand
GTTTCGCCCGATCCGGTGACCGCGCATGTGATGAATGGTTCAAAATTCATGGGAACTGTCCGTTCTGGTCAAGCCTTGCCACACGATACCGGCGCGCGCACTGCGCAAGTCGCGTTTTGCGAAACACCGCACACGTTTTGCGACACCGCCACGATCAGGCCGTTTCTTCGCCCACCACGCGCGAAGGGACACCCTGATACCGCAGTCCGGGCAGCAGATGTTCACGCTTCATGACCACACTGCCAGCGCCGAGATGGGTACGATCGTCGATCACTGCGCCATACAGGGGCACGGTTCCGCGCGCCAAAGTCGCCCCGGCGCCGATCCGCACACGGTCGACCTTCAGCACCCGATCCTCAAAAGTATGCGCTTGAAAAAATGCGCTGACCGTGGCGCCATCGCCCACTTCGATCATGTCGGGATCGACCACTTGCGCAAATTGTGGACCCAGCACCGCACGCCGTCCGATTTTCAGCCCCATGGCGCGCAAATAGATCGGCAACAGAAACGTGCCATCCAGACGCCGCAGGATGGGCGTGGCATACCGCGCCCAAGCCACATAGACATAATCCCAACGGCTGCACCAGCACGACCACAACGCGTGCTGCCCCGGCTTCACCCGACCGATCAGCGCCCATTTCAGCCCCAACACGGCCATACACAACGCAACCAGCGGCAACAGCGTGACCCCCGGGATTACCGCCAAGGCATAGACCATCGGCGACACCGCGCCCGACAGATCGGCAAGGCCACGATACCACAGCACCGTCAGCACCACCGGCAGCACCGGCAGGACAAACCGCGCCAGTTCCCAGACCATGCGATTGGCATAGCGCAGCGCCGAAGGATCGAGTGTCAGCCGCCGATCGACCACCACCACTTCGCGACGCGGCAGATCGAACGCCGGATGGCCGAACCGCGCCTGTTGCGATGCGATGTCGGCAGCACACGCGGGCGTGGCAATCCCGATCAGAATATCATCGGGCAATTGTTCGCCCGGGGGGATCACCACGTGGTTGCCCAGAAACGTGTTGCGACCCAATCGTGTGTGCGCCAACCTCACCGTGCCATGGCGCACGGTGCCGCCACCCAGATAGATGCCATCGGCAAAGAACGTTTCTGCGCCAATCGTCACCAGTTCGGGAACCACATCCGTGATCGTGCTGATTTCGCATTTGGCACCGATTTCCATGCCCGCAAGCCGCAGCCACCGTGGCCAAAACAGCGTGCCGGTCAGCCATTCGCCCGACAGCCGCAGCAGCCCGGCCTTTAGCCATGCGCGCAAATAGGCCAGACTCCAGCGCGAAACGACACCCGGCTGCACCCGGCCCATCAGCCGCAGGATCAGCGCGGTCCATACCAGCGTGACAGGTACCGACAGCACAGTCACCGCCAGCACCACCTGCCCGGCGCGGCTGGCAAACTGCGGATGCCAGGCCCACCACCACAGATCAGCCACGCGTGTACCCGTAATCAGGCACAAGACCACGCCCAAGGCCTGCGTCGGCAGCGCAATGGCAAAACCCAACGCCGCCTCGCTCAACATCGCGGCTATGTCCCACAGCCAATGCGGCAGTTCGTCGTTGGCCGGGGCCGGCGCTGCCGGAGCATGACCCGCCGATTTGGCCGGAACCCCGTCCCACATTTCGCCAGCCGGAATGGTCATGCCCGGGTTGAGCACCGATAGCGCGGTCAGCATGCTGTCGCGACCCATATGGCACCAGCCGCCGACTTCGGCACGCGTCAGCAAAGTAGCGCCCGCCTCCAGCACGATCGGCCCGATCACGACATCGCCGCGATCCAGATCGGCCAGGCCCAGCATCGCATCCTGACCAAGCGCCACGCCATCACCCAGATCGAGCAGATCCCAGCCACCGCGCACCAGATCGACCCCGCGATGGATGTGCACCCCCCGCCCGATCCGCGCGCCCAGCGCGCGCAGGATCGCCTGTTGCAGACCAGATCCCTGCAACAGCGGCCACGGGATCAGGCGCGCCGCCGCCACCACGATCCAGTGGCGCAAGTACCATCCGCTCCACACCCGCGCGCGGATCGGGCGATAGCGCCCGATGAGCACACGTTTGACCACGACAGCAAAAACCACCGACACCGGCACATACAACGCCAGCCCGGCGACCCCGATCAATGGCGCGGCCACGACAAAACCCACTAGCCCCAATCCACCGTAGGCCAGCGGAAATACGCGGAACACCATCAGCCAGCCAAGCCAGCTACCCCCGCACAGCTCCAGCGCCAACCAGCCAAGCTGCACCACATTGGCCATTATCGGCCGCACGGTGCCGACGCGTGGCTGGTCCAGCTCGGCAGGCTGGGCCAGGCCCTCTTCAACCAGGGCATGCGAGGCGCTGGCCAAAGCACGCGCCGTGCGTGCTTCGTAAATATCGCTGACCGTCACCCATTGCGTACGCGGATCATCGCGCAACAGCGTCACCAGAAGCGCAGCACTGAGCGAATCGCCGCCGAGATCGGCAAAAAAGTCGTCAGCTACCGAGACCGCGCCATCTCGGCGCAGCACATCGGCGATAGCTGTCGCGATCAACCCTTCCATTTCGCCGTCGGGCGCCACAAACGGCCGCATCCCGGTGGTTGCGCTCAATGCGAGCAGCGGCAGGCGGGCGCGGTCAAGCTTGCCCCCGACCGAAATTGGCAACGCGTCGATCACGCCGATCTGGACCGGCACCATGTAGGCGGGCAATTGCTTGGCCAGCGCCGCGCGCAACGCATCGGGATCGGGCCAGTGCGCCGGATCGTTTGGCACGACAAAGCCAACCAATTCACCACCGGGCTGAACCCGCACCGCCGCCGCCCGCACGCCATCCAACGCCCCAAGCCGGGCCTCGATCTCGCCCAGTTCGACACGATAGCCACGGATCTTGACCTGGGCGTCGATCCGTCCGTGATAATAGACTACGCCTGCGTCATCGCAGTCGACCAGATCCCCGGTACGATAAATCCGGCCGAACGTCGGATGTTCAACGAATTTTTCAGCCGTCAGTTCTGGCCGATCGCGATAGCCGCGTGCCACGCCCGCGCCACCGATGCACAGTTCGCCGCGCTGGCCTGCGGGCACTTCGTTCAGCGCCTCGTCGAGCACCCAGGCGGTCATGCCCGGTACCGGGCGCCCGATCCCCACTTCGTGCCCCGGGACGACATCGCAGCGCAAACACGTCACCGCGCATTCGGTCGGGCCATAGCCGTTGACCATGCGCCGCCCCGCCGCCCACAAGTCGGCCAGATCCTGTGGCAAGGCTTCGCCACCGACATAGAGCAGCCGCAGATCGGGCAACGCACCTTGCGGATCGGCACAACCCGATGATCGCAACAGCGTCGGCGGCGGGCAGAACACCGTAGCGCGTTCGGCCCGCAGCCAGCCCACCACGTCCGGACCCAGCCGGGCAGCGGCATCGTCCATCACCACCAGTGTCGCCCCGCTGGCCAGTGCCAGCCATATCTCCTCCAGCGAGGAATCGTAGGCGCTTGATGACCCTTGCACCACGCGATCAACCGGCCCGAGCGCAAATTCCGACAGATCGGAGGCAATCAGATTGGCAATGTTGCGGTGTTCGATCTCGACGCCCTTGGGCTTGCCCGTGGTACCCGACGTATAGATCACATAAGCCAGCTGCGATGGGGCGATCGCCCCCGGCAGCGCCATGTCGGGTGCCGGGCGGCGCGCCAGCGCTTCGGCATCACACACGAGGTTCGGCGCCAGGTCCAGCCGGCCCAGCCGATCCAGTCCAGCGGCATCGGCCAGCACCGCAACAGGCCCCGCATCCGCGATGATTTCGGCCATGCGATCATCGGGAAACGCCGGATCGAGGCACGTAAACGCCGCACCGGTGCGCAAAACGGCCAATTGCGCGGCATACAGCAAGGGCGACGTGCGCCCGATCAGCAGCGCAACCACCGCTTCGCCCGCGATCCGTCCTGCCAGATGCTGCGCTATGCGCGTGGCCAGCGCATCGAGCGCGCCATACGTCATGACCTGTCGATCGGAGCGCCCGCGACCGGGCGGCACATCGATCGCGATGGCGCCAGGATCGCACGCCAACGGCGCCTCGAAAAAGGCGTGAAGCAGGCCACCCGGCCCCGTGATCAGATCACGCGCCGGGCCTGGAAATTCGACTGTACCCATGACCCTTCCGCTTCCCGGCTGTAGCGCAGGCGTTCCTTCGTAAACGCCGGTTTGTCAAGGATAGCGCGGTTCAGTTGGCATAGATCCGCACGTACTTGACCAGCATCTGCGCGGGCCAAGGCGTCGATGTGTCAGGCGAACCGGGAAAATTCCCGCCAACAGCCAGATTGAGGATCAGGAAATTGGCCTGTCCGTTGTCAAACGGCCAGACCCCGCCGTTCATCGCTGTCACTTGGGTTGCGGTATATGTCGCATAGATATTGGTCGGGTCATCGACATAGAATGCAACCTTCTGCGGGGTCCAGATCATGCCGTAGGCGTGCAGCGCAGCAGTGTTTTGCGCTGCCGGAAAGGCATATGATGTCGACAGGTTCGCTCCGGGGGCGTGTATCGATCCATATATCACATCAGGTGCCGCGATGCCGTTTACATGTTCCATGATATCCTGCTCACCGCTGGCAGGCCAACTGGCGTACGCGAAGCTGTTGCCCAGACTCCAGATCGCCGGCCACAACCCCTGCCCTTCGGGCAGACTGGCCATGACTTCCACCCGGCCATACCGGAAGCTGAGCAGACCCTGGGTCTTCAACCGTGCCGACGTGTAGATACCCGCGGCAGGGTTGCGCGCCACGATATGCAAACCATCACCGCCGACCCATACATTGGGGTTGGCCGCCTGGCACGGCGCGGTATTGCTGCCCCATGCGCAATACGTCTGCAACTCGTTGTTGCCGAACCCGCCGTTGCCGGTGTCATATGCCCACACCGCGGCATCGGGCGCAATCGGATTGCCGCTGGTATTGGCAAATTCGTCAGACCAGACCAGCGCACCCGAAGCGACTGCAACCGTCAGCGCCTTTGAGGTTACCGCGCTCGCGGTGCCGCTTGTCGCCAGCGCAAACGCCTGCACGGTCTGGCTGGCGGTGACCAGAAACGGTGCCGTATATTGCGGCGATGCGGTGGTTGGGGCCGTGCCGTCAGTGGTGTAATGAATGGTCGCGCCCGAAGTCGCGCTCGACAGTGCGACCAGCATCGCGCCGCCTTGCGCGGAACTGGTCGCAATCTGTGGCGCAAGCACCGCAGGCGGCGCCAATGGGGCTGCCGTACCAGCCGTACCATCCGAGCCACCACCGCATGCGGTCTGCAACAAAAGCATAGCCAAGACCCCAGCGCGTAACACACGCATGTTCATGGCTTTGCGTTGAATTCGGGTACCATGCGATCTTTCCACGCCGACGCCACTTTGGCGAGGTTTGACTCGTGCGCTTCGCGATAAGCCCACCATATGCTGACCGTACCTTGCCGCATGGCATCGGCAATGTAGCCGTCGATCGGTTGTTTCAGATAATCGGCATCGTGCGAATGTTCGACCATTCGGCGCAAGTAGGCGCGGGTGAAATCGATCAGCGCCAGCGAGTAGCCGCCTTTGGCAATGATCGCGGGATCGCCGTGATTTGGCAGAATATGGTCAAAACCCCAGTTTTTCATCGCCGCCAGATTGCGATCGTGATCGGGGATGCCCTCGGGCTCAGAAATGAAAGTAACAGTGTCTTCCAGCGTATCGCCTGCCAGCAGCAGACGGTCGGCAGGAAGATAGATGACCAGTCCGTCGGCGGAATGGATATTCACCGGACGCAGTTCGACGCGCACATCGCCCACGTAAAATACGGTGTCTGCCGTAATGGCGACATTTGGCAGGGCCAACGGGGTAATCGCCGGCGGGCCCGATTGCGTGCCCGCCTCGATCGCCGCCTTGTGCGTGCTCAACAGCTGCCGCGTGCGTTCGGTCGCGATCCGGTCGCTGTCGGCGTAGACTGCGTTGCCGCCCACATGATCGAGGTGCCAATGGCTGTTCACCAGCACAAAATGGTGAATGCCTGATTTTTCCAGATAATCGCGCACCCATTGCGCCTGACGCACGCTGGGAAACGCGTCATAGACCAACGCGCGATCACCCTGCACCACGGCATATGTCGCTACGCCGACATTGTTGGCACCGAAATCCGCCCAATTGTTGTCTCCCGGCGTCACCGAAGCTTCGGCCGGACGGCCGTCGTAAAAGCACAACACGTGATCGTTGATACGCAGCACGCGCATGTTCATCGGGGCAGCGCCAGCATTGTGAGCGCTTGCGACCAGACACAAGAGCGCGAGTGCGCGCGGGAAAAAACGCACGATCACTGCGACACCCCTTGGATCACGGTTTCGATCCATTGCGCCGTCATAGCTCCGTGCACAGATGGCAGCATGTGGCCGCCTTCGACCAGATCACAGCGAGCGCCAGCCACTTGCGTGACAAACAGTTCTCCATGCAATGCGGGGGACAAAATCTGGTCGCCCCTGCCAAACAGCACATGGGTCGGACAGGCAATTGCGCCATAGGTTTCGGCAAGTGCGGGCAGCACCACCGGCACGGCTTGCGCATCTTGCGAGGCGGAGTCGAAATTGGCCGGGCGAAACAGCAGCGCGCCACCACCCAGACTTTCGAAATTGGCCGGCACCGCATCGGGGGCAAACGCGGGCAATTGCCGTGCCCGTCCGGCGAGCAGACCCGCGGGCCCGATCAACAACCATGCAACAATCTTGCGCGCCCATGGCGATGTGATCATCAGCGTGCGAAACTGCGGTGGAACATCGGTAATCGGCTGGGTCAGCGGCGCGATCAGCGCGAGCGAAGCCACCAGGTCGGGCCGCGCCTTGACCAGTGCCAACGACAGCGCGCCACCGAGTGAATGCCCCGCCAGCGTGACGGGGCCGAGATCAAGCCCCTCGATCAGCGCCGCCACCATCGCCGCCTGGCCGTGCAAATCGGGGATGGCGCCCGTGACCGTCGAATAGCCTGCACCCGGCCTGTCGACCGCGATCACGCGATGGTTACGCGCGAGCTGCGTGACCAGTTCGGGCGCGAAATTGCGCAAGTTGCCGGCCAGACCGTGGATCAGCACCACAGCGCGGCCGCTGCCCTGATCGGTGAAATGCAACCGTCCACCGGGCACATCGCGAAACTGCCCCAAGGGCGGCGCAAGCTGTTCGGCGCGTTGCATCGCAAAGCGAGTGACCAGCATCAGAGCCAGCCCGATCAGAACGAGACCTGTCAAAATTCCTGTCATCGCGACTTTCGCTCCCCCTCGCGGCGCACCAAATGGCTGGTACACACTGCACTGTCGTTTGCCCCCTTCCCCCTGCGAGCGCAGTCGGGCATGAAATGGCCTGTGCGGCGCTATCCTGCCGCGCTGAACCCGTTCGCGCAATGAGGGCCTTGATGAAGCTCGTTGAAAGCCATGCCATTGATTACGTTCCGCTGCGCGAACGTCATGGCAAAGTCTGGCATCTCTGGCCGATCTGGTTCAGTGGCGATGCGCATTTGGCGACTTTGGCAACCGGCGCGATCGGTATGGCGATGGGACTGGGGTTCGGCTGGTCGGTGCTGGCCATCGTTACGGGCTGCGCGCTCGGCACGCTGTTTATGGCATCGCATTCGAGCCAGGGGCCCGAGCTGGGCCTGCCGCAAATGATCCAGTCGCGCCCTCAATTTGGCTATCAGGGCGCTTTGCTGGTGTGGTGCTTCGCGCTGGTGACGTATGTGGGCTATACTGTTTTCAACGAGGTGGTGTTCGGCGTCGCGGTGCAGGATCTGACCGGTACGACACTGTCGAAACCCGCACTCGTTGAAATCTATGCCGCGTTCAGCGTGGCGGCGCTGGCTTTTGCCATTGCCGGGTATGACATGATCCATTGGGCGCAGCGTGCGCTGGCCGCTGTGGTGATCGCGGCCCTGTTGATCTACACCATCGGGATAACCGCCCTTGGCCACGGCATGGCCCACCTGACTTTGGGCAAATGGGCGACAATTCCGTTTCTGGTGCAGTTTTTCGCGGTGGCCGGATATCAGTTGTCAT
>CAIPWG010000536.1 GCA_903868655.1 uncultured Sphingomonadales bacterium | reverse complement strand
GGGTTGTTGGGGTTAGGGTCAGGGGTGTAGCGGTGGGTTTGGGGGTGTACAGGCGGGTCCCACTGGGGTCGCGGCGGGGGTGTGGTATGGTGCGCTGTTCGACAAACCATGGCGCGCTGAACAGCACTGGACCGAGGCAGAGGCCCGACGCGCGAAGGCCAATTCCCCGCGCATGTTCGCAATCTCACTGGTATGCGAAGCAATTATCGCAACTGCGCTGGTCCATGTTCTGGGCCGTATTCCGCATAGCCCGGTCATCACCGTGATGATCGTGATGGGGTCTGCAATTGGCCTTGTCATGCCGACCATGGTCATGAACCATGGCTATGCACAGCGTTCGCTAAAGCTGGTTTTGATCGACGCCGGGCATTGGCTGGCGGTGTTTTTCGCGATGGCCGCAGTCTTCGTAGCGTTGGGCGTCTAACCCGAGCTATCGCGCCATTCTCCGCTGGCAAGGTTGTTCAGCGTCCAGTCCCCGATGCGCCAACGCACCAGCCGCAAACATGGCAGGCCCACCGCAGCGGTCATCCGCCGCACTTGCCGGTTGCGACCTTCACGGATGGTCAGACTGATCCAGCTGTCAGGCACCGTTTTGCGAAACCGCACTGGCGGATCGCGCGACCACAGTTCAGGCGCTGCGATCGCTTCAACTTCGGCGGGCAAAGTCATCCCGTCCTTGAGCAGGACCCCGCGCCGCAGCTGCATCAGTTGGGCCTCCGAGGTTGCACCTTCGACTTGCACCCAATAGGTTTTGGGCAGTTTGAATTTCGGATCAGCGATGCGCGCCTGCAGCCGACCATCGTCGGTCAGCAGCAGCAATCCTTCGCTGTCCCGATCGAGCCGTCCCGCCGGATAGACCCCCGGCACCGGCACAAAAGCTGCCAGGGTGGCGCGCGCATTGTCGTCGGTGAACTGCGACAGCACGCCATAGGGTTTGTTGAACAAGATCAGGCGGGTCATCGCCGTTCTGCATCCAGCGCGATACCAGCCAGATTGTGCGCGCGCCGGACATGGCGCACACGCACCCGCGCAAACCCTGCCGCCTCTGCCTGAAACCGCGCGCGATAGGCGTGAAATCGGGTCGGAACACGCGGAGCCCGGCCGCGCGCCTGTTCGACCACCAGCACCGAATCACCCAACAGCACGATGTCGGTCAGCCCCAATTCGCGGGCGACCCCCAGCGCATCGAGCAGTGCCAACCATTCCGCATCATTGTTGTCGCCCTGCCCGTGATCGTGACGCAAATAAGTGCGCCCGCCGGCAACCACCGCGGTTTCGATCGCGCCAGGATTGGGCCTGCACCCGCCATCGAACCATATCTTCATGGCCTGTCGACCGGAACGCCCGGCGCTTAAGCCCGCAATGTCTTGATGATCGCCGAAAAATCCAACCCGGCATTGCCGGCCGCGGCAAAGGCTTCATACAATTCTGCTGCACGGCGGCCCATCGGGACATCGGCCCCAACCTCGCCCGCAGCGGCCATCGCCAGCCGCAGATCCTTGAGCATCAAAGCGGTGGCAAACCCGCCCTGGTAATCATTGTCCGCAGGCGTCTTGGGCCCGACGCCAGGCACCGGGCAATAGCTGGTCATCGACCAGCACTGACCCGAAGCCTTGGACGAGATATCATAGAATGTCTGCAAATCCAGACCCAGCTTTTCAGCCATGGCAAAGGCTTCGCTGGTGGCAACCATGGCGGCACCCAGCAGCATATTGTTGCAGATTTTCGCCGCCTGACCCGCACCCGCACCACCGGCGTGGATCACGGCGGCCCCCATCGCCGACAGGATCGGCCTGGCCGCCGCAAAAGCCGCTTCAGTACCACCCACCATGAAGGTCAGCGTGCCGGCATTCGCAGCCGCGATGCCCCCCGAAACCGGTGCGTCGACAATGGCATAGCCTTTGCCCGCCGCCAGTTCCATGACTTCGCTCGCGGTGGCCACATCGATCGTCGAGCAATCGATCAGCAACGCGTTGGCAGGAGCCCAGCGCAGGACATCGTTGGCAAACACGCTGCGCACGATCTTGCCGTCGGGCAGCATCGTCACCACTGCATCAACGCCATCAAGCGCGGCATTGATGCTGGTATGGGTACCACATCCAGCCAGCTTGGCACGGCCCAGTGCTGCCGGATCGAGATCGAACGCTTCGACCTTGAAACCTTTGGCAACCAGATTGGCGGCCATGCCGCCGCCCATGTTGCCCAACCCGATGAAGGCAATCCGCTTGGCCATGTGACGATCCTCTCGTGAATGTGATGCAGGCTTATCGAACCGCCGGGATTATCGCCCGGTGAACACGCCTGCACGCTTTTCGATGAAGGCCGCCATGCCTTCGGCCTTGTCCTGCGTGGCGGTCAACACCTGAAACACGCGGCGCTCGAACAGCAAACCCTGATCGAGCGTGGTTTCAAACGCGGCATTGACCATTTCCTTGTTGGCCATGGCAGCCAATGGCGGCATTGCGGCGATCGCCGCAGCGGTTTTCAACGCGTCGGCCATGAGATCGGCCAAAGGCACGACGCGCGCGACCAGGCCCGAACGTTCCGCCTCGTGCGCATCCATCATCCGCCCGGTCAGGCACATTTCCATTGCCTTGGCCTTGCCGATCGCGCGGGTCAGGCGTTGCGATCCGCCCATGCCGGGTGCCACACCCAGCTTGATCTCGGGCTGGCCGAACTTGGCGTTTTCGGACGCGATGATGAAATCGGCCATCATCGCCAATTCGCATCCACCGCCCAAAGCAAAACCGTTGACCGCCGCGATCCATGGCTTGCGCGTGGTCTTCACCAGATGGCTGGTCCAGCGCGCAAAGAAATCCTGGGCAAAGAAATCCGATGCCTGCTTGTCGGCCATCTGCTTGATGTCGGCGCCTGCGGCAAAAGCCTTTTCGCCAGCGCCGGTCAACACGGCGCAGCGTTGCTCCGGATCGGCCTCAAACGCGGCAAAGGCCGCGATCAGGTCTTCGAGCACATGGGTGTTGAGCGCATTCAACGCCTGCGGCCGGTTCAGCGTGATCAGAGTGACCGCGCCATGGGTTTCAACCAGGATTGTTTCGTAGCTCATAGCGGTTTCCATTCTTGATCGGCGGGCAACGGGGCAAAGATGGCATCGAGCATATCGTCGGTCACGCCGTCTGCTGTCGCGGGGTTCCAGCGGGGCGCATGATCCTTGTCGATTATTACCGCGCGCACCCCTTCGGCAAAATCGGGCAGCACCAGCACGCGCGAACCGATACGGTATTCCATCGCCATATTGGCGGCAAAATCGGCGCAATGCAGGCTATCGCGCAATTGGCGCAGCGCCACTTTGCAGGTCTGCGGGCTTTTGGTTGCAAGCGTGGCAAGTGTTGCGCTGGCCCATTCGCCACCATCGGCCGTCAACGCTGCCAAAATATCCTCGTATCGATCCGCAGCAAACAGCAGATCGATGGCCGCTGCCTGCGTCGCGATTTTTGCAGGCGGCGGCGCGACCGACAAGCGGTGCAGGATCGCAGATGCCTGATCGGGATCGGCGCAAAGCGCCGTTTTCGCCTCGGCCAAAGCGGCTTGCGGCAGGTAATGCGTGGAAAGCCCCGCCCAAAGGCACTCCGCACCATCAAGCCGCGCGCCGGTCAGAGCCAGATATTGCCCCAGGCGCCCTGCCAGCCGCGACAAATACCACCCGCCGCCGACATCGGGAAACAAGCCAATGCCTGTTTCGGGCATGGCCAGCCGTGTCGCCTCGGTGGCGATGCGGAATGTGGCGGGGCCGGCCAGCCCCACCCCGCCGCCCATCGTGATACCGTCCATAAACGCCAGCACCGGCTTGGGATACGTCAGGATCAGATGGTTGAGCTGGTATTCTTCAAAGAAAAACTGCCGCCCCGACGCGCCCGCGTCATCAAGCGCGGATGCGCGCAAGAACGCAATATCGCCGCCCGCGCAAAAGCCCCGCCCTTCGGCATGGTCAAGGATCACCGCAGCAACCGCCGGATCATCACGCCATGCCACCAGCGCCGCGATCAATGCGCGCACCATCGGCAAAGTCAGCGCATGGATCGCCTTGGGCCGATTGAGCGACAGGTGACCGATGCGGCCCGTAACGCGCGCCAGAACATCGTCGGTCATTTCAGCAAGTCCCGCCCCACGATCATCCGCATCACTTCGTTGGTGCCTTCGAGAATACGGTGGACCCGCAGATCGCGCCAAAACCGCTCGATCGGATAGTCTTTCAGATAGCCATAGCCGCCAAACATCTGCAGCGCACGATCGACGATCGACGAACCGTTGTCGGTCGCCAGCTTTTTGGCCATTGCCGAAAACCGTGTCTTGTCGGGCGCGTCGGCACTGACTTTCGCGGCGGCGAGATACAGCAGCGCGCGTGCAGCTTCGAGATCGGTAGCCATATCGGCCAGCTGGAACTGGGTGTTCTGAAACTCGGCGATCGTGTGGCCAAACTGACTGCGCGTCTTCACATAGGCGATCGCTTCATCCAGGCAGCGTTGCGCGCCCCCGAGCGAACACGCGCCGATGTTCAACCGCCCGCCATCGAGCCCGGCCATCGCGAACCGGAAGCCTTCGCCTTCTTCGCCAACACGATTGGCCAACGGCACCTGCACATTGTCAAAAATCACTTGCGCGGTCGGGCTGGCGTTCCAGCCCAGCTTGCGTTCGGGCGCGCCAAACGACACGCCTGCCATGTCGCGTTCGATCACCAGGCACGAAATGCCCTTGGGCCCTGCTTCACCAGTGCGCACCATCGTCACATAGATATCGTTGACCCCGCCGCCCGAAATGAACTGCTTGGTACCCGACACCACATAGTGGTCGCCTTCGAGCCGCGCAGTGGTGCGCAGCGCTGCCGCGTCAGACCCGCTGCCCGGTTCGGTCAGGCAATAACCGGCCATCAATTCCATGCTGACCAGTCGCGGCAGATAGCGCGCCTTCAATTCGGCGCTACCGAACTGATCGATCATCCAGGTGGCCATATTGTGGATCGAAATGAACGCCGACGTCGCGGGGCAGCCATAGGCCAATGCCTCGAATATCAGCGCGGCTTCCAGCCGACCCAGGCCGATCCCGCCCGATTCTTCGCTGACATAGATCGCGGCAAAGCTCAGTTCGGCGGCCGAACGGATCGCCTCACGCGGGAATTCGTGGCGTTCATCCCATCCCGCCGCGTGGGGCACCAGAGCGTCGGCGGCAAACCGGCGCGCCATATCCTGAATGGCGATCTGATCTTCGGTAAGACTGAATGCTGTGGTCATCGTGAATTCCTATGCGTCCGCTGTGCCCATGACAAAACCGCGCGCATCGCGCAATGGATGCCGGGCACAGGCCAACATGATGAATTCAGCCAAAGATGGCT
>CAIPWG010000535.1 GCA_903868655.1 uncultured Sphingomonadales bacterium | reverse complement strand
GCGATCGAAGCTGTGCCGGTTATTGGCGCCATGTGGTGTTCACAATGTGATTGGAAGGGAATGTCTTTGAGCAATACAACCTCATCGTAGCCGGCTACCTCGCTGAAAGTGCGACTTAGATGGTTGCCCGGGTTTTCCGCGTATCCTGCGCAATATTCGCGCCAGGCGCGACCAACACGGGCCGGGGTGTCAATCAGCCCTTCGCGATCGGGATTTTCGCCAGCCCAGCGCAGGAGTGTGCGGATCGCATCCTGCACATGATCTGGTACTGAACTTGTGCCGGAGGCTTTCGTTGACAAGGCCGAAGGCTCGTCGCCGTCGAACGAACAGCGGTCGGTGTCGATGTCCTCGACATCCTGCGCCAGATAGTTCATTCAGTTTCCCTTCTTGCCCGGCTTCTGGGGGGCGCGGATTAATTCCGAGCTCGATCCGCCTGAGTGAAGCCACGGGCCCGTGTCCGACGTATGTCTAAGCATCTGCTGAGGCAGTGATGGCGGCAACATGATCCTAAGGGCAGTTGTTAGTCGTGCCGCAAAAGCGTTGAGAGGTTCCATGGCGATCGGTACAATGATTGAAAATAGCCTTGTTGCGGCTGTCGTTAGCAACCCGCGATTGGCGGATAACCCCATCATCGCTTGCAATCAGGCGTTCATGGACTTGACCGGTTATGGACCGGACGAGATCATCGGGCGTAATTGCCGGTTTCTTCGGGGGCCTGGTACCGAGACAGATTTGAGCGAACAGCTGCGCGCCGGGATCTTTGCGCGCGTTCCCGTCATGGTCGAAATCCTGAACTACAAGAAAGATGGCACACCTTTCCGTAACGCTGTAATGGTTGCTCCGATTTTCGATGCCGAAGGCGAAATCGAATATTTTCTGGGTTCTCAGGTGGAGATTTCTGCTGGAGCCGATGCCACGCGCAAGGATCGTGCAGCTGTCGCGCGCGAAAAAGTCGAAACGCTGCCGAAACGGCAACGCGAGATCCTTGAATGTATCGCAGCAGGTAAGCTCAACAAACAGATTGCTTGGGAACTGCAATTGAGTGAGCGCACGGTAAAGCTGCATCGCGCTGCTGTGCTCAAGGCGCTAGGCGTTCGCACCAGTGCCGATGCCATCCGCATGGCAATCGAAGCCGGCTTGTAATCCGGTTCGTCATCAATTTGTACTGCGTCAGGCTTGGCGCAGCCCTATGCTCTATGTATAGATCACAGCGTGTGCGGGCGTGGCGGAATAGGTAGACGCAGCGGACTTGGGAAAAACAGACACTTGAGTGCGCATGGGGAAACCCGTGCTGCAGAACTGCTCAAATTCGGGGAACCCTTTAACATGGCAATCCCGAGCCAAGCCTTTGCCCGTTCGCGGGCAATGGAAGGTGTAGAGACTAGACGGGCAGCACCTAAACCTCGAATTCGAGGCACGGTGAAGGGATAGTCCAGACCACAAACGATCGGTGCGCGGTTTTGTGCTGGTCGGCGGCGAAAGCCGAAGCTGGTAAGAAAATCCGTTGGGCTTTGCCCGTGCCGGTTCAAGTCCGGCCGCCCGCACCACAATCTGATCTACCGGATCATGGGTCCATTGTCGTCGCCCAAGCATGCGCCTTCAGGGCATACGTGATCCCGTCCGTGCATATCCGCAAGTCGTCGCGAGATACGATGAGGGCTGTCCCTCGTCAGCGCTGCGGTCGCCGGCCGATTTTCAGACCCGGCGCGCTGGCATGGCTTCAGCGCTATCGAGGCAACGCGGCGTTTCCGCGCAAACTGGCCCCAGACCATCCTTGCGATCAAGCCCGCCGCAACTCGCGCGCCTGCCGATCCTGCTGCACCGCGCTAACCACCTCGAAATCGGTGGGTCGCCCCGTCAGATAGCCCTGAAATTCATGGCACCCCGCGGCAATCAGCAACGCCTTCTGCGCCTCGGTTTCCACCCCTTCGGCAATGACACCGAGGTGGAAACTGCGTGCCAGCTTGACGATCGCCCGGACCAGTGTTCCCGCTTCGCTGCTCTGTCCCAGATCGGCCACAAAGCTGCGGTCGATCTTGATCTTGTCGACCCGGAACCGGTGCAGCAGCCGCAGCGAGGAATAGCCAGTGCCAAAATCATCGAGCACGATCGCGAAACCTAACCGTTTCAACGCTGCAAAATTCTCCATTGTCGCCGGGCTGTCAGTCAGCAGCGCGGTCTCGGTCAGTTCGATTTCGTATTGTGCCGGGTCAATGCCCGATCCAGCCGCAATCTGGATCAACCGCGTTGCAAAGCCTGGCGCACGCATCTGGATCGCCGACACATTGATCGCCACGCGCACTCCGCGCCAATCGCGGGTCTGGGCAAACACCCGACGCAACACGAATTCGCCAATCCCCAGGATTAATCCGCACTCTTCGGCCAACGGGATAAACGTCGATGGCGAAATCGTGCCCAGTTCTGCGTCATCCCAACGCAACAGCGCCTCATAGGCGCAGACCGTGCCAGCCCGATCGACTTGCGGTTGATAGACCATGTGAAACGCACCATGCTCCAGCGCATGACGCAATCGCTGCTCAAGCACGCGTCTGGTCTGAAACGCGGTTTCCATTTCGTGTTCGTAAAAGGTGATGCAACCCCGGCCGCGCGCTTTGGCCCGATAAAGGGCAAGGTCGGCCTGGCGCAACGCCAGTGATGGCTCGCGCACGCTGCTGTCGATCACCGCCACGCCGATCGAGCAGCCAACGTCCAACCGGCCGAATTCGCTGTCAACCGGCGTCAGCAATGCCGCCAGACACCGCTGCGCCAGGCTGGCCACGGCTTCGTGGTCGCTTGCGAGCGCAATCAGCACAAATTCGTCCCCGCCCAGTCGTGCGGTAAATGCCCCGGGTTCTCCCCGTGCCAGCGACCGCAACCGGTCTGCCATGACCTTCAGCAACTCATCGCCCGCCTGATGCCCGAGCGTGTCGTTCACTTCCTTGAACCGGTCGAGGTCGATACACATCATCCCCAGCAGCGGATGGCGTGACGACAATGACGACAGCAATGTCCGCAACCGGTCAAACAGCAGCGCACGGTTGGGCAGCAAAGTCAGCGTATCGTGGTATGCCAAATGCCGCGCGCGCATTTCACTGGCCAGCAATTCGTCGACCACCACTGCACTGCGCCGCACGATCATCCATCCTGCCAGTGCCAGCATGGCCATGGCGCAGATCAGTGGCATCACCATGCGCTGCAACAACGCGGCCCCTGGCTGGCGCGGAATCCAGCTCAGCGCAGCAACCACGGTGCCATCGCGCGCGCGCAATGCCAACGCGGCCCTGCCCGTAACAGCTTGGGCCGATGCGACGAGTTTCAGATCATCAAGCAAATAGCGCGCAGCAAACGGGGCAAGCATCGTCTTGTCCACCGGAATCGCATTGATCGAAACCGCCGCGCGCGGCCCTTTGGGTTGCACCAGCCCAAGATCGGGCTGGATCAGGCTGGCCATCACCACATAGACTTGGCCATCGACTCTGGCGAAACTGTCGGCCTGGATTGGGCGGGTGATCGGACCTTTGCCTTGCGCATGGGGGTGGATCGGCCCGCGCCGCGCCTCTGCCTCGCGGATCGGCACCAGCAATTGCCGCACAATCGGCCTGAATGGGGCGAAGCTGTCAAATGGCGCATGGTGACCGCGAATATAGGCATAGGTAACTTTGCCATCACCATCGACAAAAAAACTGTGCGTGAACCCGTCAAACGTAAACAGCTGGTTGCCAAAATCGAGATCGGCAAAATCCACATCCATCGTCCGGTCAACTTTGGCGACGGCCTTGTCCCAATCGACTTGCGGTACGACGATTTCGTTCAACTGGCGCATTTGTTGGGCAAAACCGCTTTCGACCATGCTCTGCTCGCGGGCAATCGCGGTGTTGTCAAAACGATTAACCAGAAAAACAACCAGCACCACCAGAAGCACAAGGGCCCCCAATGTCATCGCGGCAATCGGCACCAGCAATTGGTGTTTGCGCGAAGTCTTGCTGATGATTGTTTTCAAATTCAAAATGCGTCCAGGGCCTCTTGGTTACGTCCTTAGCAATAACATTTCCCCGCAGCTTATTCGACACAGCCTAAAGCTTTGCTAATTTGGGCACTAGCATCGAAACTGGTATTATAACCAGCGCCGAAACCCATCGGATGATCTGGTCTTGCTCCTGGATCTTGCGTAGTCTGCCCGGCACATTGTCCACAGTCCCGATCCCATTGAGCCCCCCGGAACCTTCACGCGCCGATCGGATGACCCTTGGTTGCCCGCGCAGCGCCGCGCCGGTTTGCTCGCGCTGGCGGTGATCGCGGGGCTCGGCTTGTGGACATTGCGTGTCTTCCTTCCCGCGCTCGGCTGGGCGATCATTCTCGCTATTTCACTATGGCCCTGGCGCCAGCGCGCTGTCGCGCTGTGGCCTCGTGGCGCGGACTTTGCTTGGCCTGCGTTGTTCACGCTCACCGTCGCCTTGTTCTTCGTGCTGCCCTTGCTG
>CAIPWG010000534.1 GCA_903868655.1 uncultured Sphingomonadales bacterium | reverse complement strand
CATCACGCCTGATTTGGTGAACACGCGCGGATCTTGGCGTTTGACCTCTTCGAGCAGCCGCAGAGACGCATAATAGCGCGCGCCGGGGCGTATGGTGGGGTAGAGCCGCGGCACGGTTTCCAAATTGTGGTTGTAAACATCTGGCCCGGCAGCGACGATCGCTTCAACAGCGGCGCCCATCTTGCCACGGAAATCGGGGGTTAGGATTTCGATCGTGGTGTTGGGCGTCTGCTCCCGCAACGCCCGGATGACTTTAACGAACTGTCCCGCACCGCCATCGGGCAGATCATCGCGATCGACCGAGGTGATAACGATATGTTCCAACCCGAGCCGCGCGGCCGCTTCGGCAACATGTCCGGGTTCGCTCGCATCCACCATCCGGGGCATGCCGGTCTTGACGTTGCAGAACGCGCAGGCGCGCGTGCAGACATCTCCCAAAATCATCACTGTCGCGTGCTTCTTGGTCCAGCATTCGCCAATATTCGGGCACGCAGCCTCTTCGCACACGGTGTTGAGTTTCAGATCACGCATCAATTGGCGCGTCTCGTCATAACCCTTGCTGGTTGGCGCTTTTACGCGAATCCAATCCGGTTTGCGTTGACGAACCGGTGCGGGCTCAGCGGTGTTGGAAGCGGCGGGCGCATTGGCAAGGTCAGTCATGCCCTCGCAGATAGGCGTGGTTGCCAGGAAATTCCAGTCCTGCGCAGAGGACTTGCGCCTTGAGACACTTGCCGCCAATGCGTTCGGAGTGAGTCTGAGGGAGCCATAGCATGACAGATCCCGTATCCTCCGAACTGGGACACCTGATCGACGGTTACCGCCGCTTTCGCGAGCAAGGCTGGACGCCAAAGCTCGAACGCTGGCGCGAACTGGGCGAAGGGCAAAGCCCACGCATCATGATCATCGCCTGTTCTGACAGCCGGGTCGATCCGGCACAGATCTTTGATACCGACCCCGGCGAGATGTTTGTGGTGCGCAATGTTGCAGCGATGGTCCCGCCATTTGAAACCGCACCGGGTTTGCACGGCGTGTCGGCCGCGCTAGAATTCGCCGTACAAGTCCTGAAAGTGCGCGAAATCATCGTGCTCGGTCATGGCATGTGCGGCGGGTGCCAGGCTGCGTTGAACCAAAGCCTGCAAGGTAGCGAACTTGGCGAGGGTGGGTTCATCGCCGACTGGATCGCCTTGCTCGATGAGGCACGGATACCTGTCGTCGCCGCGCACGGCACCACCGGCCGCGAAGCCGAACGCGCGATGGAGTTGGCTGGTGTTCGCACCAGCCTTGCCAACTTGCGGACTTTCCCGTGCGTCAGCACCAAAGAGGCGCGCGGCACTTTGCGCTTGCGCGGTGCATTTTTCGCCATCAGCGATGGCATTCTGCATTTGCTGGATGAAAACACCGGCGAGTTTGAGCCGGCAGTATGAAGAAGCGGCGGCTTCCCATCCGGGACGCCGCCGCTCCAATCGAACTGGCCCCCGTTGCCGGGGGCCAGTTATGCTTACTTTCCAGCCGCCTTTTGATCGGCGTAAATCGCCCACAGGTGGGCAATGGCTGCACGCGGGCCTGCCACTTTGGCGAGCGTCGCCTTTGCATCGGCGTATTTGCCTTCTTCAACCTGTGCGATCCCCAGACGGGTCAGCACGCGATCCTTTTCGGCATCGATGCCGCCTTTTGACAAGGCCAGTGTGTAGATTTCAGCCGCCTTTGCCGCATCGCCATACGACAACAGCGTGTCGGCGGCATTGGCAGCCACTTTACCGCTGGGCGCTGCTGCTGCTTCTTTTGACAGACCGGCAAGCGACGCTTTGTCAGCGGCAAGACGTGGCCGCGCTTGCGCCAGCGAATCTTTTACGAACGTGTCATCGGCTTTGAGCGCACCGGTGGCGATACCCTGTTCAGCAATGCGCACGGCTTCCCCGGGGAAACGACGTGCGTCGATGGCTTGCAGATAGGCAACATATTCACGCTCAACGTATTTGGCTTCCAGTTTCAGCGCGCCGGTCTGATCCATCAAGCGGCTGACATCGAGCTCTTCGGGCTGGCCAAAGTTGGTTGACCCATTGCGCACCAATTGGGTTGCACCCAGCCAGTTGATTGGCGACGGATAGGCCGCCACCAAAAGCAGCGCCCATTCGGTCGATTCCACATTCAATTTAGACGTATAGGCGATGCGGTTGCCGCGTGTGTACCACTCTTCGGGTGCAACTTTGCCGGCTGCGTTGCGCGCGGCGATTGCCGTTTTGAGCGCGGTCAAACCCTGCGTGGGCTGGCCCGACGAGGTGTAGGCCTCTGCCAGCATCTGCGGCACTGTATCATCCACGGTTGCCAGGGACATCATCGGTGCGAGCACTTTGATTGCGGTCGGATAGTCTTTCGAAACATACGCGATCTGACCCAGAATGGCGCTGACGGTCGGCACCATTGCAGGCTGCAACTGGCCGCTGTCGAGCATGTTTTGCAGGCCCTTGGCTTGCAACGCATTGTCACCCGACCAGCCGCCGGTCTGGCGCTGCCAATCACCAAAAATCAGTCGATCGAGCGGCGACTTCACATTCGGCTCGAGCTTGGCCAGTTCTGGGACCAATGCTGCGACGGCGACCTTGAAATCGGCGTCGGATACTTTGCCTTTTTTGGCCAGGACTTCGCCAAACGTCTTCTGGAACGGGCCAGCCACTTTGCTGAACTCGGCAGAGTTGGTTGCCTTGGGTGCCTCTTTTTCCTTGTCCTTGGCCATCACCGGCGCGGCGATAACCAGTGCACCCATGGCAAGCGCGGCAGCGGCAACAGTCGACCGGCCGAAAGAAGCGAAACTACCCCGCATTGTCGTACATCTCCATATTGGGTCGGGAACTGATGCGGATCGGGCACCTTTGCCCTGCCGCGTCCCGTCCTCTCGTGTCTGTTCTGCCGCTCGTTTGGCGCGGTTTGCCGTCCTTTGCAACATGTCACGACACCACGATCCGGGTGAACGTCAATTGAACGCCATTTTGGTATCCCGCTTGCCATGGCCTGCAGTGAAATGTGGAAAAAGCGGCTACCTGGCCTCCTCCCCGACTGGCCATCCCCCTGTGCAGGGTCTAGGGTCGAGGGTCTGATCCATACGGAATGCGTACCTTTCAGGCTGGAAATGTGCGCAGTCAGTTACAAATTTTGCAAGCATCGGAGCTTGCACCAGTGAAAGCGCCCAGACTTTGAGCGATGCCATCAATCCTCCCGCCCCAACCGGCGAACCGGAATTTCAGCGGATCGACATCGTCGATGAAATGAAGTCGAGCTATCTCGATTACGCCATGAGCGTCATCGTGAGCCGCGCCCTGCCCGATGTTCGCGACGGGTTGAAACCAGTCCATCGGCGCATCTTGTGGACCAGCCACGAAAACGGGTTCACCGCCGGCAAGCCGTATCGCAAATCGGCGCGTATCGTTGGCGATTGCATGGGCAAATATCACCCACACGGTGATTCGGCGATCTATGACGCGCTGGCGCGCATGACGCAGGATTGGTCGATGCGGCTGCCGCTGATCGACGGGCAAGGCAATTTTGGATCGATGGACCCCGATCCGCCTGCATCGATGCGCTATACCGAAGCGCGACTGGCCAAGGTCGCAGATGCGCTGCTGGGCGATATTGAAAAAGACACGGTTGATTTTCAAGCCAACTACGACGGATCGGAACACGAGCCGCAGGTGCTGCCTGCGCGTTTCCCCAATCTGCTGGTCAATGGGGCCGGCGGTATCGCGGTTGGCATGGCGACGAACATTCCGCCGCACAACCTGGGTGAAGTGATCGACGCGTGCCTCGCGTACATGGATGATCCGTTGATCACCATCGACGATCTGATCAAGATCATCCCTGCTCCCGATTTTCCAACCGCGCCTTTGATCCTGGGCACTGCCGGTGCTCGCAAGGCCTATTTCGAAGGCCTTGGCTCGATCATCATGCGGGCGCGCCACATTGTCGAAGAGGCGCGTGGGCGCCGCTCGATCGTGCTGACTTCGATGCCCTATCAGGTTGGCAAATCGGGACTGGTCGAAAAGATCGCCGAAGCGGCAAAGGACAAACGGATCGAAGGTGTCGCCGACATCCGAGACGAATCCAACCGCGAAGGCGTGCGCGTGGTCATCGACCTGAAGCGCGATGCCACCCCGGAAGTCGTGCTCAATCAATTGTGGCGCAACACCCCGGCGCAGTCGAATTTCCCTGCCAATATGCTCGCGATCCGGGGCGGACGTCCCGAAACGCTCAATCTGAAGGATATCATCGAGAGCTTCGTCAGTTTTCGTGAAGAAGTCATCACGCGGCGGACCAAATACGAATTGATGAAGGCGCGCGATCGCGCCCACATCTTGCTCGGCCTGGTGATCGCGGTCACCAATCTTGACGAGGTGGTCAAGATCATTCGCGGATCGGCAAATCCTGCAATCGCGCGGGAGGCTTTGCTGACCCGCGACTGGCCTATGGGTGAGATCGCGCCGTATATCAAGCTGGTCGAGGCCATCGAAGATGACGCGATGACCGACGCGGCAAGCTATCGCTTGTCGGAAACGCAGGTTCGCGCGATCCTCGATCTGCGCCTGCATCGCTTGACTGCGCTTGGCCGCGACGAAATCGGCGAAGAGCTGGAAACGCTGTCCAAGGCGATCGCCGAATTTCTGTCGATCCTGGCTGATCGGCAAAAGCTTTATGGCGTTATGCGCGATGAATTGACCGCAGTCCGCGCACAGTTTGCCACCCCACGCTTGTCAGAAATCACCGCTGCCGCCGATGGTATCGAAGACGAAGACCTGATCGAGCGCGAAGACATGGTCGTGACGATAACGCTCGACGGGTATATCAAACGAACTCCGCTTTCGACATTTCGTGCGCAAAATCGTGGTGGCAAGGGCCGTTCGGGCATGGCTACCAAGGACGAGGATGCGGTTGGTACGATGATCGTGGCCAGCACGCACACGCCGGTGCTGTTCTTT
>CAIPWG010000533.1 GCA_903868655.1 uncultured Sphingomonadales bacterium | reverse complement strand
GGTCGATCCGCTCGGCGCGGCAACGCCGGCGCAGCCCGGGCCGATCTGGCGCGACGAAGTGCCGGGCAAGGCCTTTGTCGATTTCCAGAATGACGTGACGACCGGCGATCTCGCGCTTGCGCAGCGCGAAGGCTACACCTCGGTCGAACATACCAAGCGTTACACAACGCTGGGCATGGGAACCGATCAGGGCAAAACCGGAGCGATGGTCGCGCTGGCGCAGATTGCCGATTTGCGGGGGGTGCCTTTGCCCAACGCAGGGCTGACGACATTTCGTCCGCCCTATACACCGGTCACCATGGGCGCGTTTGCGGGGCCTGCACGTGGCCACCATGCCGCACCGATCCGCCGCTTGCCCTTGGCTGCGGCGCACGATGCATTGGGTGCGCTGTGGGTTCCGGCGGGCGCGTGGATGCGGCCGCGCGCTTATCTGCGTGATGGCGAAACCGTGGGCCAAGCCAGTTTGCGCGAGGCGCGCATGGTGCGCGCCAGTGTCGGCGTGGTTGACGTGTCCAGCCTGGGCAAATTCGAAGTATCCGGGCCCGATGCGTTGACCCTGGTCGCGGCGGTCTGCGCAACCCCGCTGGCCAAGCTTGCGATCGGACGTGGGCGCTACACCGTGATGCTGCGTGAAGACGGCATGGTCATGGATGACGGCACAGTGTGGCGTCTGGCCGAAGATCGCTGGTTGATCACCAGTTCTTCGGGCGGGGCGGCAAAGATGTACCGGCATCTGACGTATGTGGCCGAGGTGCTGCTGGGCCATGCTCGTGCAGCGGTGGTCGATGTGGGTGAGCATTGGGCAGGGCTGGCGTTTGCCGGGCCACGGTCGCCGGCGTTGCTGACCGAACTGATTGGCGAAGCAGTGCCTGCGCATATGGGTCTTATGGATGCAACGCTCGCTGGTGTTCCGGTGCGCGTGCTCGCCGCCAGCTACAGCGGCGAACGTGCTTTTGAAGTGCATGTGCGCGGTGATCAGGCCCCGGGCGTTTTCACCGCGCTGGTCGATGCGGCCAAATCTGCCGGAGGCGGGGTCTATGGCCTTGATGCGATGGATCACTTGCGCGTGGAAAAGGGCCACGTGGTAATCGGGGCCGAAGCAGATGGACGGACGACGCCCGCCGATCTCGGTATGGCCGGAATGTTGCGCAAGGCAGGCGGGTTCGTCGGTTGGCAGGGTCTGACCCGGCCGGCGCTGGCCGACCAGGCCGGGCGTCGGCAGTTGGTTGGCCTGACCGCGCTGGACGAAGGCGCGATCTGCGAAGGCGCAATGCTGATCGCGCGCGAGGGCGAAGAACCGATCGGCCACGTTACGACGGCGGCGCCGCGTGTGGCGGGTGATGGCTCAATCGCGTTGGGTTTGCTGGTCGATGGGGAGCAGCGCCATGGTGACGTGATCACGGCGTGGTCTCCGACCCGGCGCAGCACGGTGCCGGTGCGTGTTGGCCCACCGTTATTCCATGATCCCGAAGGGGCGCGTTATCGTGACTGAAATGATCGTCAGCCCGGCCGGAGCACTGCTGTCGCTCGATCTGTGGGATGCCGGTGAAGATGCCGCGGCATCGACCGCGCTGGGGGTGGTTTTACCGGGGCCGGGGCGCGCGCAGGCTTTGCCATCGGGCGCCGCATTGCGGCTTGGACCACGCCGTTGGTGGCTTGACAGCGACAGCGTGGATACAAGTGCTTTGGCCAAAGCGTTGAACGGCTTTGGAACAGTGACCCCGGTCGAAGGCGGCTGGGTGCGGGTGCAGCTTGCAGGGAACGGCTGGCGCGATCTCATCATGGAAAGCGGGCTGATCGATGCCGAAGCCGCCGAATTTGGCCCGGGCACAGTCGCGGTGACACTGCTGTGTCATGTGCGTTGCGTGATCCATGTGCAGGCGGCAACCCGATGCGAGGTGTTTGTGCCAGCCAGTTATTCCGACCATTGCCTGACCCAATGGCGCGAAATGGGATGGCAACAGCGCACGGTGTAGCCGCGGCTATGGCCAGAGCCTTGTTGCTGCGGTAATCAAAGGGTTTGGAAATAAAAGATCCGACGCGATAAGGTCGGGCTTTGGGGGATGACAGGGTATGGCGCAACAACAGTCTTCCGCGGCTTCGGGTGGGTGGTTTGCCGGGTCGGGGATTGGCGAAATGACCGCGCGCCAATGGTATGTCCTGCTGGTGCTGTCGCTGGTCTATGCGATCAACATTGCTGATCGCTATGTCATCAGCACAGTGATGGAATCGATCAAGAACGATCTGCATCTGACCGATAGCGCGGTAGCACTGTTAACCGGGACTGCCCTCGCGTTGTTTTACGTCAGCGCTGGCATTCCGATTTCGGCACTGGCTGATCGCTACAATCGCCGCAACATTTTGTCGGCCGCGTTGGTGATCTGGTAGGCGATGACCGTGTTTACCGGCCTGTCGCGCTCTTTCACCCAGATGATTTTCGTGCGTATCGGTGTTGGCGTCGGCGAAAGCGGCGGGACACCGCCCTCGACTTCGATGCTGGCGGATTGGTTTCGTCCGCACCAGCGCACTTTTGCACTCACCGGTTGGGCGTTGGGCGCATCGTTGGGTGCGTGGATCGGCGCCGATGTGGCCGGGCGGGTAGCCGACGCTTATGGCTGGCGTGCGGCATTCTATGCGATGGGCGTGCCGGGCCTGGTGATGGGCATCCTGATTTTCACCACGATCCGCGAGCCGGTGCGTGGTGCGATGGATGGCATTGATGCCGCCGCGGCGCGCGCCGCGATCGAAAAGGCGCGGGTCAAAGTACCGGTATTGCAAGCGCTGCGCACGATCATCGGGCAACCTGCGACCATTCATCTGATGATGGGTGGGGCGGTTGTCGCCCTGTGGGGCTGGGGCCTGATGTGGTGGACCCCGACATATCTGCAACGCGCTTATCACATGACCGCGGGCGAGGCCGGGCAGATCCTCGGCCCGATGCATCTGATCGCGGGCAGCGCTGCCACGATTGGCACGGGAATCCTGATGGCCACCCGCTGGATGGCCGATCCCAAACGCGTGCTGATGCTGATGGCGACGGTCGTGGCTGCGGTAACCATTCCATCCTTCTTCATTTTCTGGACTCACGATCTGGCCGTGGCCAAGATCTGCCTCTGGATCCTGGTGCCCGCGATGTATTTCTACATCGGGCCTTCGTATGGCCTGCTCAACAATGTGGTGCCCCCGCAATTGCGCGCGATGACGGCGGCGGTCACCTTGCTGGTGGCCAATGTGGCCAATCTGGTGATTGCGCCGCAGTTCGTTGGATTTGTGTCGGATTTCGTGGCGGGGCCGCATGGTGCCGATGCGCAATCGCTGCGGTTCGCCCTGCTGTTGCTGGCGCCAACCGGATTTTGGGCGGCGTACCACTTCTGGGCTGCAACCCGCAAAATCGATCAGGAGATCGCGCGGGTTCGCAACGCCGAATTCTGACTGCGGATCAGACGAAGCGGCGGGGGCCGTTGGCCAGCGGGGTGTAGATGCGGTGGCGCGATTGCACTTCCCAGCCGCTTGCTTCTTGAGCGCGCGCCAGTTCGCGTTGCATGGCGGTGGCAATATTGGTGGTATCGACCGGTCCAGACAGTTCCATGCCGAAGCTGTCGCCACGTACCCAGCGGACGAGGCCTTGCATCTCGGATGAACCGGGCAATGCGATGGTAACCACCTCGCCTTGCAGCGGGGGCATGGCCTTGCAGGTCAGACCCAAT
>CAIPWG010000532.1 GCA_903868655.1 uncultured Sphingomonadales bacterium | reverse complement strand
GAGAATTATCCGGCATTTCGCGCTGTTCGCGCTTTTGGCGAAACGCTTCCTCGATGCGGCGCGCTCCCGGTGGTGCGCGTTCGGGCGGGGCTTCTTTGCCGCCATCAATCGCCGCCATCGCGCGGGCCTGCTGAGCTGCATTTGGGTCGCGCCAGTAGATGCTGAAGGCGTAGTCGAACAAATCTTCATGCTCGTGGCGATGCACCATCGTCGCGCGCAGGGCCGATTTCATCTGCGCCTTATCACCGATCTCAACCCGCCCGAGAGCTGAGATCGCAGCAAGCGTGAACCATCAACAGGTTGTGCCCTCCTGCCGCCGCGATTTCGAGTGCGCGGCGCGCGACTTCCTGACCTTTGACCTGTTTGAGGTCGGGGCCACGCCGCGGTGGGTCAGGTTCACCGGGCAAGGGCGGCGACAAGGCCTGCGTGCCTTTGAAATGGTTGAGCAGCGCGATCAGGTCGGGTGCCGCCAGCACTGCCGTGCCCGCCCAGCTTGCCTCGGTGCCTTGCGACGCCGGGCAGATCAGTCCGCGATCGCTGGCGCCGGCATAGAGTGCTGCCAGCAGGACACCAGGGCTGGCAATGACGCGCCCGTCGAGGGCCAATTCGCCGACTGCGACCTGATCGGCCAGTGCTTCGCGATCGATGATGCCCATCGCGCTCAACAGCGCGAGCGCTATCGGCAGATCGTAATGCGATCCCTCTTTGGGCAGATCGGCCGGCGACAGATTGACGGTGATGCGTTTGGGCGGCAGCGACAGGCCCATTGCGGCCAATGCGGAATGAACCCGCTCACGGCTTTCGCCCACCGCTTTGTCCGGCAGACCGACCACGCGAAAGCTGGGCAGGCCAGACGATAGCTGGCACTGCACCTCGACGCCGCGCGCCTCCAGCCCCAGATAGGCCACTGTCGCGACGACTGCGACCATCTTTGCGCATGGCTCCCTTCGGGTGTGCGGTTGATGCACCCTAGCCCGGTGGCGGCAGCGCGGCCAAGAGCACGATCGGGGCCGATTTGGCGGTATTTTTGCCGATGTAAGGATAATGCAAAATTCACCGCGCCTGTTGGCGGTGCAGCAAGGCACTGCCGCCACACTGCCGCCCATGCCGATGCGTATTCTTGCCTTGTTTGTGCTGATCCTGAGCGGCCTGCCGGGCATGGCATGGGCAGAGCCTGCGTCACGTACAATCTCGACGCGCAGTTGGACCGATGCCGCGGGCGTGATCTGGACCGAAACCACCACGGTGGAAACCGGGCCCGAACGCGGAGCCGACCGGTTGGTGGGGAGTGCCGCATCCAACGCACAGCGTGGCCTTGCGCGCTATGGTCCGTTTGTTGTGCTTGATGCGGCTCATGCGGCCTTGGTCGATGCGACCGACGCGCGCAGTCCGTCGCGGTTTGCCGCGATGTTGCGCAATTGGCCCGGCATTCGCGTGCTTGAAATGATCGATTGTCCGGGGACGTATGATGACACCGCCAATTTGCGGTTGGGGCGCATGATCCGTGCCCACGCGTTGACCACCGAAGTACCGCAACACGGTTCTGTGCGGTCGGGTGCGGTGGAACTGTTTCTGGCCGGTGCAACGCGGCGGGTTGCTGCCGATGCTGATTTCGGGGTTCATGCCTGGCTCGATGATGCCGGACGCGGGCCGGATGACTATGCTGCCAATGCGCCGGTCAATCGTGCCTATCTCGATTACTACCGCGCGATGGACATGGCGCCGCGTGACGCATCGGCGTTTTACGCGCTGACCAATTCAGTGCCCAACTCAGACGTGCGATGGTTGCACCGGGCCGATATCGCGCGGTTTGTAACGATCGATTGAGAGGTGTTCGCGGTTTAGCGCCAGGTCTCGTCTTCGAGCGGGTCTTCGATTGTTTCATCATGCCCGCTGTCATGCGACACAAAGACTAGGCCCATCAGCGCGCCGATCGACATGATCATCAGGCCAAGGCCCAATGCGGTGGCAATGTACATGTGGATCGAGACCAGCCCGAATTCGTGGTAAAGCAGCACCCACACGACGCCGATGATTCCCAGCGCCAGTTCGGCTGTCCAGCGCAGCATCCGGCGGTAATGCGCCCATATACGCGCAGAAGCAGCGGGATCGTCGAGAGAGGACCAGCGGGGTTTGGCCATAGAAAATCTCCATGCGCCAACTGTCTTGGCGTGGCAATCGCCTTGCGCCCGACCGCAGTTATGTCATGCTCATGATTGTGAGGCGGACAACAGCCGTTCTTTTGGGAAACGAAAAGAGAGGGTGCCATGACGATTGCAAGGCTGATTGCCGGCCGGTCCGGCCAAGTCTGGAAAATTCATGCCGACGATACCGTCGACAGCGCGATTGCGCTGTTGGCTGAACGGCGGATCGGCGCGGTTCCGGTTGAAGATGCCGGCGTGGAAGTCGCAGGCATTTTTTCCGAACGCGATGTGCTGTATTCGTTGCGCCGACACGGCGCGGCGGTGCTTGATCGCAAAGTGCGCGAGGTCATGACATCGCCGGTGATCTCGGTCAGCGCCGAACACTCCGCGCTGGAAGCCCTGGCTTTGATGACCAAGCGGCGGTTCCGCCACTTGCCGGTGATGGATGCCGGCAAGATGGTCGCGTTCATTTCGATCGGCGATCTGGTCAAATACCGAATCGAACGGATTGAGGCCGAAGCCGACGCGATGCGCGATTATATTCAATCCGCTTGAGCATGGACGTCAGGCCCCCTATCTTGAGGTCATGAACGCCCCCACCATCACTTTGTCCAACAGCGCGGCTGCGCGGGTTGCGACAATCGCTGCTCGCCAATCAAAGCCTGCAATCCTTCGTTTGTCGGTAGAAGGGGGCGGATGTTCGGGTTTTCAGTATCGGTTTGGTCTGGCCGATGCGCCCGAGGCCGAAGACGTGATCGCGCAAACCGATGGCGTACAGTTGGTGGTCGATCCGGTCAGCCTTGATCTGGTGGCGGGTGCGGTGGTGGATTATGTCGAATCGCTGGGCGGCGCGGCATTTCGGGTCGAAAATCCGCAGGCCGCCTCAGGCTGCGGTTGCGGCGCCAGTTTCAGCGTATGAGCGACAGCGGCACGGGGCCGATCACGATCGCTTCGTTCAATGTCAACGGTATCAAGGCGCGGCTGCCGCGCCTGATCGAATGGCTGGAAGAAACCAGGCCCGACGTGGCCTGTTTGCAAGAAATCAAAACGCAGGACGAGGGCTTTCCCGCCGCCGATCTGGCCGCCATCGGGTATCAGGCGATATGGCAGGGGCAAAAAGGTTTTAACGGGGTGGCGATCCTGGCGCGGGGCGAAACGCCAGTCGAAGTCCAGCGCGGCCTGGCGGGCGAACCCGAGGACGAACAGGCGCGCTATCTGGAAGCAGACGTGTTTGGTGTTCGCGTGGCAGGCATCTATCTGCCCAATGGCAATCCGCAGCCAGGCCCGAAATTCGATTACAAACTGCGCTGGATGGAACGGCTGGCGGCGCGCATGGCGGCCATTTCTGCCGAAGAAGTGCCCGCCGTGGTGATCGGCGATTACAATGTGATTCCCACCGATCGTGATATCTGGGACCCGCGAGCAATGGCTGATGATGCGCTGATGCAGCCGCAATCGCGCGAAGCCTATCGCCGGTTGCTGGGGGCAGGGTGGACCGATGCGCTGGCCACGCACAACCCGCGCGGCGGGGTTTGGACGTATTGGGATTACCAGGCTGGTGCCTGGCCGCGCGATCACGGGTTTCGCATTGATCACGCGCTGCTGTCGCCCGAACTCGCCGACCGTCTGTTGGCAACCGGCGTCGACAAAACCTTTCGCGGTCGCGAAAAGGCCAGCGATCATGCGCCCGTCTGGGTGCGCGTCGCGCGCTAAGTCGAGGTCAGCCCTGACCGACAGGGCACGCTGATTTCCCTTAGTAACCACTTGCATTATCGGTTTGCTAAACCCATTTGGCGGATCGTGTCAGCGCCGGGCGACGGTTATGGCGCAAGTGCGAAGCAGGCATACTTGCAGCGCATGAAAACTCGCCTGACGTTATGACCGTCGGGCTGAAATCGGGCTTGTCCTTTGCAAGCCTGGCAATAAGTACAGAAAGTTCTGCAATGAAGCCGTTCGGCAAGGATTTTTACCGCGCATTGGTGATCGGATTTCTGATCGGCTGCGCAGGCATGGCGTTCAGCGTAAACGGAGTGGCCGTACGTGCACATGCTGCTCCGGCCAGTCTGGCCGTGGGATCGACACGCTGATTGGCATCTTTCGCCCGATCGCTGGATCACCTATCGTCAGGTCATGACGGTACATCTTCATCACGATCTTGCCGGCGAACGGCTGGTTGACGCAGCACGCGACTGCCTGGTGGCATCGGGTGAACAGTGGACCGAAATGCGCGGCGACGTGTTTGAAGCGTTGGCAGCGCGATCAACCCCGGCATCGGCGTACGATATTGCCGAAAATGTGGGCACTGCGCGCGGTCGCCGTGTCGCCGCCAACACGGTGTATCGCATTCTCGACCTGTTCGTGCGTGCCAATCTGGCGCGCAGGGTCGAAAGCGCCAATGCCTATGTGGCCAATCCGCATCCCGGGTGCAGGCACGATTGCATTTTTCTGATCTGCGATTCGTGCGGCGGGGCTACGCATATCGATGACGATCGGCTGACCGGAGCATTGCGCGAGGCTGCCACTCACGCCGGGTTTGCCGATGTGCGCCCCATGGTGGAAATTCGCGGGCTGTGTAGCCGCTGCGCCGCCGCCTAGAGCGTTTTGCGCATGCGTTTCATGGGTACTGGCGCACCGCCTCTGTCATCCTCGATTTCTTCGATCACCTGATAACCCGCAGACAGATAAAGCGGTATGCCGGCGAGTGTACCCATCAGTTCGCAGGCGGTGAAGCCTTCGGCTCGCGCGGCGGCCTCGCAATGCGCCAGCAGCGCGCGGCCGACGCCGCGCCGTGCAAAGGCCGGATCGGTGTACATCGCGCGAATACGCGCAGGCTCGGTCGCCGGATCGAGCAGGCGCGGTTCGCGCAATCCCGCGCTGTGATCGCCGCCATAAAGCGTGGCGCGACGGCTCCAGCCACCACACCCGGCGATCGCGTTATCGATCAACGCGATGAAATAGGTGCCATCGGTCACCAGTTGCTGATCGAGCCCCATCACTGCGCGGCTCGATTCGATCTGGTCTTGATTCAGGAAACCTTGTTGCAACGGCCCGATCGCGCCATCCATGACCGCACGCAGGCAATCGAGATCGTCGGGCATTGCGGGGCGAAACCAAAGCGTTGTCATAGGCGGCTTTCGTGCCCTGCGGGAAGGTTCGCGGCAATCCCTTTTTGCCAACAACGTGACGTTCGACATGTCCTGAATCTGCGTGTAAGGTTATTGGATGTCCGAAAAACCGGCCACGCCGCTCCTCGATACGGTCGCCTTGCCAACCGACCTGCGCAAACTCCCCCCGTCGCAATTGCGCCAGGTCGCAGACGAATTGCGCGCCGAAATGATCGCCGCAGTCGGCCAGACCGGTGGCCACCTCGGTTCGGGCCTGGGTGTGGTCGAATTGACCGTGGCCATCCATTATGTGTTCAACACACCCGAAGACAAATTGGTGTGGGACGTTGGCCACCAGGCCTATCCGCACAAGATATTGACCGGGCGCCGCGATCGTATTCGCACGTTGCGCCAGGGTGGCGGGTTGTCAGGCTTTACCAAGCGCAGCGAAAGCGAATACGATCCGTTTGGCGCGGCCCATTCGTCGACATCGATTTCGGCGGCGCTGGGCTTTGCCATTGCCAACAAGATGACCTGCCGGCCGGGCAAGGGGATCGCGGTTATCGGCGATGGCGCGATGAGCGCGGGCATGGCTTATGAGGCGATGAACAATGCCGAAGCCGCAGGCAACCGGCTGATCGTCATTCTCAACGACAACGACATGTCGATTGCGCCGCCGGTCGGCGGGTTGTCGGCCTATCTGGCGCAACTGGTATCTTCGCGGCCGTTCCTCGAACTGCGGGATCTGGCACGGCGCCTGTCGCGCCGTCTGCCCCGTCCTTTGGCAACAGCCGCGCGCAAGACCGATGAATTCGCGCGCGGCATGGCGATGGGCGGTACGTTGTTTGAAGAGTTGGGCTTTTATTACGTCGGGCCGATCGACGGGCACAATCTGGATCAACTGATCCCGGTGCTCGAAAATGTGCGCGATGCCGCCGAAGGCCCGTGCCTGATCCATGTCGTCACGCAAAAGGGCAAGGGCTATGCCCCGGCTGAGGCTGCGGCTGACAAATACCATGGCGTGCAGAAATTCAATGTCGTGACCGGAGAACAGGTCAAAAGCGCGCCGGGTGCGCCCAGCTATACCACGGTGTTTGCCGATGCGCTGTCAGCCGAAGCAACCCGCGATCCGACGATTTGCGCGATCACCGCAGCGATGCCGTCGGGCACCGGGCTTGATCGTTTTGTAAAGGCGCACCCTGATCGCATGTTCGATGTCGGCATTGCCGAACAGCATGCGGTGACTTTTGCCGCGGGTCTTGCCGCACAGGGAATGCGTCCGTTCTGTGCGATCTATTCGACTTTCCTGCAACGCGCCTACGATCAGGTCGTGCACGATGTGGCGATCCAGAACCTGCCCGTCCGCTTTGCCATCGACCGCGCAGGGCTCGTCGGTGCCGATGGTGCGACTCACGCCGGCTCGTTCGATGTCACGTATCTGGCCAGCCTGCCCAATATGGTGGTGATGGCCGCCGCGGATGAGGCGGAACTGGTGCATATGACGCACACCGCCGCAATGCATGACACCGGGCCGATCGCGTTTCGCTATCCGCGCGGCAATGGCACCGGCGTGCCGATGCCCACCGTGCCCGAACGTCTGGAAATCGGCAAAGGGCGGCTGGTGCGCGAAGGCGGCAAGATCGCGATCCTGTCGTTGGGAACACGGCTGGCTGAGGCGCTGAAAGCCGCCGATCAGCTCGACGCGCGGGGTTTGCCAACCACAGTGGCCGACATGCGGTTTGCCAAGCCGCTCGATGAAGCGCTGATCCGCCGCCTGATTGTCACGCATGATGTCGTAATCACGATTGAGGAAGGTTCAATCGGTGGGCTGGGCGCGCATGTGCTGACGATGGCCAGCGACGAGGGCCTGACCGATTCGGGGCTGAAGATCCGCACAATGCGCCTGCCCGATGTGTTCCAGGATCATGAAGCGCCCGACAAGCAGTATGATACTGCGGGCCTGACTGCGCCGCATATCGTCGAAACCGTGCTCAAGGCATTGCGCCACAACAGCGCCGGGGTGCAAGAGGCACGTGCCTGACCGATTGCGGTCGTGCTGTGGCTCAGGTGGTGAGTTCGGCGATGTTGTGGTGCGGCAGAATGCGCCAGCCGGCCAGCAAAAGGGCAACTTCGATCGCTTCGACGGCCATCGGCATAGGCCAGCCGGGATAAGGGCCGGTTGCCGCAAGGTCGATCGCGCGCCCGGCCAGCGTCACCGCAAACAGCAGCAGCGGCACCAGCAGCAGATCGGCATTGCGCCGCCACGCGCCCCACAACATCGCAAGCCCGGCCACACCGAAGAACGCGGTAAAATCGGCACGGATTGTCGACAGGCCTTCGCCCATTCCGGAAATGGGAGCCAAGCCCAGTCCTTGTCCAGCCGTAAGCGGTGTCAGCAGGAACGACACGGCCAAAAACAGGTCAAACAGGCCGATCAGAAAAATCAGGGCGGTCAGGGCCAGGCGCATCACAAGACATCCCTTTTGGTTGCGGCAAGTTCGCCAAAGTGATTGCGCCCATCGGCCCGCCAATGCAAGAAGCACGCGAGATGCGTATATTACTCGTTATCGGTGGCGGTATCGCCGCCTATAAAGCTTCGGAGCTGGTCCGGCTGATCCGCCGTGACGGTGGCTCGGTAACCTGTGTGCTGACCGAAGCGGGTTCGCGCTTTGTCACGCCCCTGACTTTGGCTGCGCTCAGCGAAAACCAGGTTCACACCACGCTGTGGGATTTGAAGAACGAAGTCGAGATGGGTCATATTCGCCTGTCGCGTGAGGCTGATCTGGTGGTTGTGTGTCCGGCTACGGCCGATCTGATGGCGCGCATGGCAACCGGCATGGCCAACGATCTGGCGACAACCCTGTTGCTGGCAACCGACAAACCGGTCCTGGCTGTGCCGGCGATGAATGTGCGCATGTGGCTGCATCCGGCGACCCAGGCCAATCTTGCAACGTTGCGCAGCCGGGGTGTGACTGTCATGGACCCCGATGAGGGCGCGATGGCGTGCGGCGAATTTGGCCCGGGCCGCTTGCCCGAGCCGGAGGCAATCCTCGCGCAGATCCGTGCGATGCTCGCGCCCATACGCCCGCTGTCCGGCCGCCATGTGGTGATCACGGCTGGGCCAACGCACGAACCGATCGATCCGGTGCGTTATATTGCCAACCGTTCGAGCGGCCAGCAGGGCTTTGCGCTGGCTGCTGCGGCTGCCGCTGCGGGCGCGCGCGTGACGCTGATTGCGGGGCCGGTACATTTGCCGAGCCCGCCGGGTGTGGAACGTGTCGATGTCGAAACTGCGGTTCAGATGGCTGCGGCGGTTGACGCAGCGTTACCTTGCGATGTGGCGATCATGGTTGCGGCCGTGGCCGACTGGCGCGTCGCCGACGCAGCCGGGCGCAAGCGCAAAAAGGATGGAACCGGGCAGGTTGCCCCGCTCGATCTTGTTGAAAACCCCGACATTTTGGCAGGACTGGGCCACGCAGCCCACAAACCGCAGCTGTTGATCGGTTTTGCCGCCGAAACCGATGACGTGATCGCCCATGCCACCGCCAAACTGGCGCGCAAGGGGGCGGACTGGATCATCGCCAACGATGTTTCGGGTGATGTGATGGGCGGTACCAACAACACGGTGCACATCGTTTCTGCCGTTGGTGTCGAAAGCCTGCCGCGCATGGCCAAGACCGCGGTTGCCGAAGTTCTCATTGCAAAGGTTGTCGATGCACTCGCCTGACACCATACCCGTTCGCCTGCGCCGCCTGCCTGGCAATTCCGATCTGCCGTTGCCGGCTTACGCCACTGCTGGTGCCGCCGGGATGGACGTGGTCGCCGCAGAGGATGTGACCCTTGCGCCCGGTGCGCGCCATGCGGTCGCCACTGGTCTGGCCATGGCGATCCCAACCG
>CAIPWG010000531.1 GCA_903868655.1 uncultured Sphingomonadales bacterium | reverse complement strand
TTTCGCCAACCCCGATCATCGCGGCGGTCATGTGCGACAGCGGGGCCAGATCGCCGCTGGCGCCCACCGACCCTTGCGATGGCACCACAGGGGTCAGTCCACGTTCGAGCATCGCTTCCAGCAAGGCCACAGTTGCGGGGTGAACGCCGCTTGCGCCTTGCGCCAGGCTGGCGAGCTTTAGCGCCATCATCAGCCGCACCACAGGCACTGGCGACGGTGCGCCGCTGCCCGCCGCGTGGCTCAGCACGATATTGCGCTGAAGCGTTGCGAGATCGGCATCGTCGATCCGCACGCTGGCCAATTTGCCAAAGCCAGTGTTGATGCCATAAACCGGCTCGCCTTTGGCCAGGATGCGCGCCACGGCCGCAGCACTTGCCGCAATCGCAGGTGCCGAGGCGGGATCAAGCCGCGCCGGCGCACCAAGCCAGATCGCGCGCCAATCCGACAGACTGACAGCGCCGGGTACAAGGGTAAGTGTGGTCAATGACCCCTCCAATAACGGGCATGGAGGGGTCTGCCCCCGATGCGATAAACCAGTTCGGCAGGCTGGTCGACGTTCCAGATGGCGAGATCAGCCCATGCGCCTCGGGCAACTGTCCCAATATCTTCCCGACCCAGCGCACGCGCTGCATTGATCGTAACCGCCGCCAGACATTCGGCAACAGTCATGCGAAACAGCGTGGCGCCCATGTTCATCGTCAATAACAACGAGGTCATGGGGCTGGTGCCAGGATTGCAATCGGTCGCCAGTGCAATCGGCACACCTGCCGCACGCAGGCCGTCAATGGGCGGCAACACGGTTTCTCGGGTGAAATAATAGGCCCCGGGCAACAAGGTTGCCACCGTCCCCGCCGCCGCCATCGCGCCGATACCTGCGCCATCAAGATGTTCGAGATGATCCGCCGACAGCGCGCCATACCGTGCGGCCAATGCCGCGCCATGCAGATTGGACAACTGCTCTGCGTGCACCTTGACCGGGATACCCAGGGCGCGTGCGGCTGCAAACACCCGTTCGACCTGGGCCACCGAAAAGCCGATGCCTTCGCAAAAGGCATCGACCGCATCGACCAGCCCTTCGGCCGCGAGCACGGGCAGCATGCCATCGACCACCGCATCGATATAGCCATCGGCATTGTCGGAAAATTCGGGCGGCAAGGCATGCGCGCCCAGAAATGTGGTCGACACCGCAACATGCTGGGCCTCGCCCAAGGCCCGCGCCGCGCGCAGCATTGTGCGCTCTGAAGCGAGTTCGAGCCCGTAGCCCGATTTGATCTCGACCGTGGTCACCCCTTCAGCCACCAGCTCAGCCAGACGTGGCGCGCTGGCAGCGATGAGTTCCGCCTCGGTCGCGGCGCGCGTGGCGCGCATCGTCGAGACGATGCCGCCGCCTGCGCGAGCGATCGCTTCGTAACTGGCGCCGGCCAGCCGCGCTTCAAATTCACCCGCGCGGCTGCCACCATAGACAAGGTGCGTGTGGCAATCGATCAGACCCGGGGTAACCAGCCTTCCCCCGCATGCGATTACTCGCTGGGCATCATACGCTGGCGCCGCAGCGGCGGGGCCGGCATAGACTATGCGACCATCAACTGCCGCGATCAGCGCATTGTCGATCACGGTATCGGGTTGCGCCCGATCGGTCATCGGCAAAAGGCGTGCGCCGGTCCATACAGTATCGCAGGGCAGCGCTGCGGACATTGCCAAGCCTTTCGCCATGTTGGAGAAGCAGATTGCTTCATTCTGATGATTATGTATAGACATTAAATGCTCGTCGCAAGGGCCTTGTGCACGACACCGAGGAGAGAATACCGGCGATGTCCACAGTGCTCCACGCCTCTACCGCATTGTTGCCTGATGGTTGGCAGCACGATGTCCGCATCACCATTACGTCTGGCCTTGTCGCACACATCGAGCCGGGTGCAGCCACGGCGGCAGATGATGAGCGTGTTGCGATCGCGGTGCCCGGGCTTGGCAATCTGCACAGCCATGCTTTTCAACGCGGTATGGCGGGCCTTGCCGAATGCCGCGGCACCAGCGACGACAGTTTCTGGACCTGGCGCGAAGTCATGTACCGATTTCTTGAACGCATGGGCCCCGACGATCTGGTTGCGATTGCTGCGTTGGCTTACGCGGAAATGCTCGAAACAGGTTTCACCCGGGTCGGCGAATTCCACTATTTGCATCATGATCCGGCGGGTCAGACTTATGCCAATCCTGCCGAAATGAGCGCCGCGATTGCGACTGCGGCGCATGAAACCGGGATCGCACTGACGCTGTTGCCCGTGTTCTATGCCCATGGCGGATTTGGTGGGCAGGACAGCACAACGGGCCAGCGCCGGTTTGTTACCGATCTTGATCGCTTTGCTGCGTTGCGTGACAATGCCGCAGCGGCCTTGCATGCTCTGCCCGATGCTGTGCTTGGCCTTGCGCCGCATTCCTTGCGCGCGGCCAATCTGGGGGAAATCAGCGCGCTCAATACGATGGCTGGCACCGCTCCGATCCACATCCACATTGCCGAACAGACCCGCGAAGTTGATGATTGCCTGAACTGGAGCGGCATGCGCCCGGTCGAATGGTTGTTGCACCATGCGCCCGTCGATCCCCGCTGGTGCCTGGTTCACGCCACCCACATGACCGATACCGAAACGCAGTCTCTGGCAAAAAGCGGTGCAACGGCGGGACTGTGCCCAATTACAGAGGCAAACCTGGGCGATGGAGTGTTTCCGGCGCTCGACTTTGCCAAGGCCGGCGGCACGTGGGGTATCGGCAGCGATTCAAATGTGCTGATCGATGCCAGCGAAGAATTGCGCCTTTACGAATATGGCCAAAGGCTCGTCCATCGGGGTCGCAACTTGCTTGCCCCGGCACCCGGCACCAGCACCGGAGCGGCGCTTTTTAAGGCCAGCCTGGCCGGTGGTGCGGCCGCACTGGGCGCGCGTTCGGGGATTGCGGTGGGAAACAGTGCCGATTTGATCAGCCTCGATGCCAATCACCCCTGCCTGATCGGCCGCAGCGGCGATGCATTGATCGATGGGTGGCTGTTCGCCGGGGGGCGTGGCGTGATCGATGGCGTGTGGCGCCATGGCAAAAAAGTGGTAACCGCCGGTCGCCACCATGCGCGTGAAGCGCTTTCCCGACGTTATCGCGCCACACTTGCCGGATTGCTTGGATGAAGCCACCCCCTTTGCACGAGCGCATTCGCGCCGAAATCGAAACCGCGATTCTGAATGGTGATCTGCGCCCGGGTGACCGTATTCCCATCGAAACCGACTTGATGGCGCAATACGGCTGCGCCCGGATGACTGTAAACAAAGCCCTTTCGGCGCTGGCCAGCGCCGGCATGCTCGAACGGCGCAAGCGTGCAGGTTCGTTTGTTGCCCGACCCCGCGCGCAATCCATGGTGCTCGACGTACCCGATCTTGCAGCCGCGGTTGCCGCGCGCGGACAAGCCTATCGCTGGGCGCTTACCTCGCGCAAGATTACCGCACCCGATCAGGCCGAAGCGGCTGCACTGGGGGTCCGAGCCAAAGTGCTGAAACTGACCGGTGTCCATTTTGCCGACGGGCTGCCGCTGGCCTTTGAAGAGCGCATGGTCAATCTGGAGCTGGTGCAGGCCATTGCCGAGGCGGATTTGAGCCAGACCCCTCCTGGATCATGGCTGATCGCGCATGTACCCTGGACCGAGGCCGAAAACCGCATCAGCGCAGCCGAAACCCCGCCGGGGATTGCGCGCGCGCTGGGTATTGACCGAGGCGCGCCGTGTTTGATCCTCGAACGGCGCACCTGGCGGGGTGCAGATACGGTGACCCGCGTCCGGCAACATTTTGTCGCCGATCGCTACGAACTGATCGCGCGGTTCGGGCCCAGCGGCAATTGACGGTTGTTCAGACCAAACGGGCCTGCTTGACTGCCGCCGCGATAAAATCGCGGAACAGCGGGTGCGGATCGAGCGGGCGGCTTTTCAATTCGGGGTGGAACTGCACCCCGACAAACCATGGGTGATCAGGCCGCTCGATGATTTCGGGCAACAATCCGTCGGGTGACATGCCGGAAAATACCAGACCGCCCGCTTCCAGTCGCTCGCGATAGGCCACGTTGACCTCGTAGCGGTGACGGTGTCG
>CAIPWG010000530.1 GCA_903868655.1 uncultured Sphingomonadales bacterium | reverse complement strand
CGCACCCACAAGGCACCAATCCCCTTGGGACCATAAAGCTTGTGCGCTGAAACCGCGATCAGGTCACACCCGTCGGGCGGTGCCAGCTTGCCCGCGCCCTGCACCGCATCGCACAGCATCAGCGCACCTGCTGCTCGCGCCCGTTCGCCAAGCGCGGCAATCGGCTGCACCGTGCCAATCTCGTTGTTGACTTGCATCGCTGCGACAAGGTCGGTGCCTGGCGCGATCTGCAGGTCGGGATCGACCAGCCCTTCGCCATCCACCGGCAATATGGTCAATTCCGGATCATGCAACCATGCCGCATCAAGCACCGCAGCATGTTCAATGGCCGATACTGCCAGCCGCTGTGCGCCAGTGCCGCGAAGGGCCATGTTGAGCGCCTCGGTCGCGCCCGACGTAAAGATCACCCGCCCCCCCGGTGGCAGCAGCGCGGCGACCTGATCGCGCGCCACTTCGATCGCGGCGGCAGCGGCGCGCCCGGCGCGATGCGGGCTGTGCGGATTGGCAAAGCAGTCGCTGCCGGGCCCACCCAGCCAGCGCAGCATGGCCTCGCGCGCTTCGGGTGCCAGCGGTGTGGTCGCCTGATAATCGAGATAGATCATGCGTGGATCTGCTCCCACGCGGCGGCAAACGCATCAAGTTCGACAGGGGTGGTACTCCACCCCAGCGATACCCGGATCGTGCGCTTGGCCAGATCGGGATCGATGCCGAACCCCGCGAGTACCCTGCTCGGCTTGAGCGAACCCGACGAACAGGCCGACCCTGCCGACACCGCAAACCCCATCGCATCGAGCCGAATCAACAGCGCATTGGCCGAATGGCGCGGGCTGGCGAGCGCGAAGATGTGCGAACATTGCATCCCGGGCACGATCATGTCCGATGTGCGCCATAGACGGCTCTTGAAGTCAAAGCGCTGCTCGGCATTGGTTTGCCAGCAATCCTGGCCGGTTTCCAGAGCCGCTGCGAGACCCAATGCCGCCGGCAGGTTTTCGGTGCCGGTGCGATAGCCCCGTTCCTGTCCTCCGCTCGGCTCCAGCATCGCAAAATCCCGCACCAGCAGGGCCCCGACCCCAATCGGACCGCCGATCTTATGGCCCGAGATCACTGCCATATCGATGCCTTCGGGCAATTGTCGCACAGGTCCGATCTGAGAGGCATCGCACAAGAAAAGCCCCCCCGCGGCATGCACCTGTTCGATGACGGGATTGCGCAGCACCGGCAGCAAGATGGTGCCTGTTTCCGAATTGGTGTGTTGGACGGCAACCAGCGGACGCCCATCCGCGTGCAGGGCGTGATCAAGCGCAGTCTGGTCCACCACCGCCAGTGGATCGTCGGTTTCGCCCATGGGCAGCACTTGCGCATCGGGCGCGGCGCGGAACACCGCCTCGTGTTCCACCGCAGAGATGACCCGCCGGTCGACCTTTGCCTGTCGCAGCGCGATGGCCAGCGCTTCGCTGGCCCCGCTCGTCAGGATCACCTCGCCGTTCCAGCCCAAAGCCACGGCGACCCGCGCACGTGCGTCTTCGAGCGCAGCGCGCGCCGCGCGGCCTGCGCGATGCGGGCTGGACGGGTTGGCCCAGATCGCAAATCCCTGCGCCATGGCCTCGGCAGCTTGTGGCAGCAATGGCGTGGTTGCAGCGTGATCCAGATAGGTATTCGGTTGGGACAAGGCGGTTCCTGCTTGAAAGATTGCTTTCGTGAAGCCGATTTCTATATAGCAGTCGGTTCTATTCCAGCGTGCCTGTTTATTTGGGCCGCTGACGGCCCGTTCGCAAATCGCGTGGCGGT
>CAIPWG010000529.1 GCA_903868655.1 uncultured Sphingomonadales bacterium | reverse complement strand
CGATCTAAACGGGATTGGCATGGTCCGCGCAAGTTGCGCGCCCAAGAATGACATAAGCCCCCTGCTCGGTTCATGCGAATCAGACCTACCCAATCGCTGTTGTGGATTACACCTCGGCGTGCGTTTGCAGCGCTGACACGCATGCTATCGGGTATGCCAATGCAGCACATGCCCCACCCACAACGTCTTTCGCCCAACGTTCTGGCCTGGCTGCTTGTGGCCAGCGCGATCACGCTGGTGATTGTTTGGATGGTCGCGCATCAACGCACTGCAGCGCCGGATCGATCAGATTCGGCAATCATGCCCGATCGGCGGTTAACCCCGGGGGCGGTTGATCAGGGCGTAACCGATGCGGCGATCTGCGCGCATGATTGGGCATCGGGTGACCCACCGCAGCGGGGCGGGGACCTGACGTATTCCAAGGCTGCGCGGCATACGTCCGCCAACGTGAAGCGCGAAGTATTTGCCGCTTACCACATTGCCAATCCGCATGATGGTGGCCGGTCGTGGGAAATCGATCATCTCGTTCCCTTGGCACTGGGTGGGCTTGATGTTGCCGAAAACCTGTGGCCGCAAAGCCGGACCGGTGACGGGCTGAATGCCTGGGCCAAAGACCGTTTGGAATATCGGCTTTATCGTCTGGTTTGCGACCCGCAGGCCGATGCGAAAGCTCTTCCGCTGGCACAGGCGCAAGCCGCTATCCGCACCGACTGGGTCGCGGCCTATCGTCAATATTGTGGCAATGAGGCCGATTGTCCTGCGTTTGGCGGCAATTGATCGTTGTCTGCGATCAGCCCGGCTGACGCGTTTTAGCGGCACCGATCAGCGCAACAGTTTCGGGCGCGCGAGTGGTCGGCAATGCCTTTGGCTTGCGTGCCCTGTCGCGGGCCGGCTGGCCACACAGATTTCGCTGTATCAACAGGGCGACTTTCGTGGAGGTAGGCACCGTGCCCGCATAGCATGTTAGTGACGATTGGGCGTCGGTCACCCCGATCGGCAGCACATAGTGATAGGCACCGTTGGGAAATTCGGGCGTCGCGCTGGTAATGCCGTTGCAGGTGTCGAGCTGTGACAGGCTGATGACGTTGCCGTTGATGTCGCGCCCGCCATAGATGGGAAAACCATCGAGCGCGATCCCGATGATATGCGATGGTCCGGTTGCGGTGTCCGCCGTCGCGGTAAGGCAGGTCGGCACGCCGTGATAATGCCAGCTATAGCTGTCGCCCGTGTTGTTGCGCGGCGGGGTGGCGTGGGAATTGCACTTGTCGATGAAGTAGGCCGTATGCGTTCCCGAACTGTTGGTGAAAGTGTAGGAAACATTGTCGGCCAGCGCGACTTTGCCGGTACCCTCATACGCGTTGAACAGCGCTTCGCCATTGATCATATACCCGATGACGCCCAGACTGGTAGACGTGGTGGTCGAGGCCTTGGTTGGGCAGGTGTTGAAAGTGATGCTTGATCCCGCAGTGGTGGAGGGCAAATCGGCATAGGCGACCAGGGCAAGCGCGAGGCCGCTGATCGGGGCGCTGGCCACTTGAGTCGGGCGATCGGCGCTGACCGGCATCAGATAGTAGTCGTCATGATAGGGCGCCGCACCGGTCGAGGTGACAGTCATCGAGCAACTGCTGCCATAGCTGACAGTGGCTGTGGTGCCCCAGTTCAGCGTCTTGTAGACCGAGGCATAATCAACCGTACCTGTGCTGGTGGTCGAACCACCGGAGGACGAAGACGTCGACGACGTTGATGTGGACGACGACGAGGTCGTTGCTGTGCTGACAGGTGACGCAGTTGTGCTGCCCTGATCGCCGCCACACGCAGTCAGCATGGCGAGACTGAAAACCAGCGCCAAGGTGCGCTGTGCCCGACGCTTGTATGTGCGATTCATGCCAACCTCCAACCATCGTACCCGCTTTGGCTAGCCGCCAATTGTGGAGCGAATGTGAGGTGGGCCGGATTGGTCAGGTGCCGCTTTGCGGCGGATCAATCGTCGCTGTCCACGCCTGCCCATCCTGGCAGATGCTTGGCCTCGCGGTGACGCGCCAGTGGCACCGCTTCTGCAACCACTTTGGCGAAATGATCATTCAGTTTGTCCAGTTTGATCCGGTCGCGAAAGAAATCGGCCCACAGGAATTCGGTGTAGGGCGTGGGCGATTTGGCGTAGCCGCCAGCGCGGCGAACTTCGCCCGCCAGCGAACGATAGGGATCATCGCCAAGATCGGTCAGCGCGTGCGGCAATTCGTCGAAGCCGCGGCGTTTGCCCTTGGCGTCGTAAGGGTGCAGCCAGTTGTGCGCATCCATAAAGGCCAGAAAGCGTTTTTGGGGGAGTGCGTCGAGTTTGGCGACCACCGAGACCATCACGTCGGTCACGCCTTCCAGATGCATCGCCAGCGCCAGATGATGGTGGTCGATAATCCAGGGATGGCCATTGGGCCCCAACACGGCCGGGATCATGTGCGAACCGAGATACTTGCCCGCCGAGTCACGCGGCCGTTTGCGCCATTCTTCGCGTTTTGCGCTGACTTCGCGCATGCCGACGGTCATCTGGGTCGGGCGCAAGTCCTTGATCCTCACCGGATGGAGAATGGGGTGGACGGGGTGCGTCATGGCCATGATTGATAGGTTCCCGGTTTCTAGCGCGGCAAACGATAGCAAATTGCGCCGTGCCCGTCATCGATCATGGTGTCAGAGCCCGATCGGCGGCGTCGGCCACACTGAAAGTGGAAGTACCGGCCATACCGGTCAATCCGGCTGCGCACAGTACGTCGCGAACTTTGTCATGCGCACGGGCCAGGATCAGGCGTCTGCCATTGGCGTGCAGCGATTGTGCAAATTCGTCGAGGGCATCGAGCGCGGTTGAATCGAGATCATCGCTTTCTTCCAGACTAATGATCACGACGTGCGCGTCGCTGGCCGCCGCTGCGCGGCCAATATCGCGTAGCACGGTTTCGGCGTTGGCAAAAAACAGCGGTGCATTGGGGCGAAAAATCGCCACTCCGGGTATGCGCCCCGCATCGTCGTGATGGCGGATGTCGACAAAATCGTGACTTTTGCCGACGCGGCCCAGTTCGCTGGTGACCGGATGCGACCAGCGATAGAGCAATTGGATCAGCGACAGCGCAATCGCCGCCAGCATCCCGTTGAGCACGCCGAGCAACAGAACACCGGATGCTGCGGCAAAGGCGATCCATTGATCGCGCTCGATCCGAAACAGCCGCGCGATCGGGGCCGGGTTAAGTGCGTGAACCAGCGCTGCAATGACCACAGCCGCCAGCACCGGTTCGGGAATGCGCGCAATCATGGGGCCGGCCAGCAACACCAGCGCGAGTGTGGCCAGACTGGCGATTGTGGCGGACAACCGGCTTTGCGCCCCGGCAGCGGCATTGGCTGAACCGATCGAAAATCCGGCGCCAATCGGCATGCCCTGAACCAGCGCAGCCGCGCCATTGGCAAGACCCAGCGCGGTCAATTCGCGGTTTGATGAAATGTCGTCCCCATGAGCCAGGGCCAGCCCACGGATCGTCCCCCAGCTTTCGGCAAAGATGATCAAGGTCAGCGGCGCGGCCAGTTGCGCGATCCGTTCCCACACCGCAATATCTGTGGGCAGCGCCAGATGTGGCATGGCAATCGGCGTAGGCCCGACGAGCGCGATGCCCAGATGCGTCAAGGGCCCCCATGATCCCAGAACGATGCCCGCCGCCATCACGACCAATGTGGCGGGTACCCCCGGCATGCGCCGCAAGCCCAGCAGCGCCGCAAGCGCCGCCAGACCGAGCGCCAAGCTCGGCCAATGCCATTGGGCCGGATGGCTGAAAAGCCCGACAAGTACCAAACCGATGCTCGGTCCCGGTGTTGCGACATGCACCAGATGCGGCAATTGTTTGACGATGATTGTAGCGGCCAGCCCCCAGGCAAAGCCGCGCAAAACCGGGCGTGAGACAAATCCAGCCAGCCCCCCAGCCGCAACAGACCCAGCACGGTGAACATCACCCCGACCATCAACGTCATTGCGGTGGCGAGCGCATCGGTGCTGCTCG
>CAIPWG010000528.1 GCA_903868655.1 uncultured Sphingomonadales bacterium | reverse complement strand
TTCGGTGAACCAACCGGTTTGCGATACGCCGTCGACCACCTTGGTGGCCTTGCGCCCGGCAAATTTGGGATGGCTGGCCACATCGGAGGTTTCGGCAATGTTGTTTTCGTGGCGCGCAATCAGGACACCATCTTTGGTTACCACCAGATCAGGCTCGATAAAGTCCGCACCATCGGCAATTGCCTTGGCATAAGACCCCAGCGTATGCTCGGGACGCAAAGCGCTGCACCCGCGATGACCCAGCACCACCGGTTTGGCTGGCCGGGCTGCAGCCCGTGCGGAGGAACCCAGGCCGACCAACAAGGCCGCAGCCATACCGCCGCCTGCCGCCAGCAATTCGCGCCGTGCCACCCGCATTGTCGCCAAACTCCCCATTCAGATACCGCACACCCGATCGTGCTGACCAAGCTTTATCGCGCAATCAAGTCAGATCAACGATGGTCACATGCGGCAAAGGCTCGGCGCCGGGTTGTTCGCTCCAATCGCGCGCATTCAGCACGCCCCCATCGGCGCGCAGTGTCGCAATCTGACCAAGATCGAGATCGGCGAAGACCCATTGTGCGCGCGATTCCTCGCCGATCGCCAAAACACCGTCTTCGGGCATGGCAAACCCCTGCCCCGCGTGGCGATCGGGTGGGGCATATATCCCCGCTGCCCCACGATTGTGATCCATCGCAGGTGACCAGTCGACATCGCCCACAGTGGGACAATGTACGGCATAGCATTGCCCTTCGAGGGCGCGCGCCTGGCTGCCCAGGCGCACGCGCCAGTACCCATGCAGGGTTTCGGTGCAACTCGGCACGAGCAAAACCTCGGCGCCAGCCTCAACCGCGGCGCGCGCAAGCAACGGAAATTCGCTGTCATAGCAGATCAGCACTGCCAGCCGCCCAAGCGGGGTGACAAACAGATTGATGTCCTGCCCGCCGACTATGCCCCATTCTTCGCGTTCGAACCGGGTCATCATCAGCTTGTCCTGATACCCGGCGCGACCATCAGGCGAAAACAGGCGCGCAGTGTTCACGAAGCGCCCATCGTCCAGCTTGCGCGGAGCACTGCCCGCCAAGAGCCACATGCCGTGTTGCCGCGCCAGCGCGGTGTGCAATGCATCCACACGCGGCAATAAACCGGACACGGTTTCGATCGACCCTTGCAACTCACCCATCGTTTCCGGGTCAAGGCTGGCCAGTTCCATCGCGGCATATTCGGGAAATACTGCCAGAGCCGCCCCCCCTGCAGCCGCATCTGACACCCATCGCGACAACTTGGTGGCATAAGCATCCCAGCCATCGAGCGCTTCGATCGGGTATTGCGCGGCAGCTACTCGCCAGGATCGGGTTACCATCGGCGCAGCCAATATTGCATCGGTTTCAACGTTTCATCCCTGTCGCCATGGTCTTTCCAAGCCAGTTGGGTCACCAGCCCCGACACAGGAGCATAGCCCCGTTTGGTCCAGAACGCATCATGCGGAACATGGTTCGCCGGCCGCGCAGAGTGATCATCGGGCCGGATCACCGCTGCAAAACATGCTGCATCAGCCCCCCAGGCGCGTGCCTGCGCCTCGCGCTGGTCAAAAAACGCATGGCCAATCCCTTGTCCGCGATAGGCCGGCAGCAGCACGCTTTCACCGAAATAGAACAGCCGATCGACAGCGAGCCCGCGCGCAACAAAGGGATCGCGAAATTCGGCCTTTTGATGCACCATCGGCGCTGCTGTTGCCGCGCCCACAATCTGTTCGCCATCGCACGCCGCCACCAGCACCGCATCAGGCGCGGCAGCGAACTCTTTCATGTATGCCGCCTCATATCCGACGTCGCCATCGTACAGATAAGGCCATTCAGCAAACACGCGGATACGCAGATGCGCCAGATCGTCGAGTGCAGCGGCCAGTTCGCCGCCGGTCAGCGGGCGAACGGTAACCGTCATCCGACTTGTGCCGTCCAGTCGGCAAGATTGTAGTACATCGTCAACCGGGTGATGCGTCCTTCGGCGAGACCAAGGAAGGCGCCTGCGGGCAGCACATAAGTCTGGCCGGCCGCCTCGGGCAGGCCTTCATCGGTCGCGACATAAGAACCGTGGACAACGAATTCGGCGGCGGCGCGGCTGCCGTCGTCGTTGGCCATCAGCACGATGTCGGACAGCCGTTCTTTGTAACAGCGCTCCATATGGCCCAGAAACGCCGCAAACGCGGCTTTGCCCGACTGGCGCGTACCCTGGTTGAGATCGTGTTCGATATCATCGGACAGGCAATCGAGCATGCCCTGCCAGTCGCCCGCGTTAAAAGCGGCATAATAGCGTTCGAGCAAAGCAAGGGTGGCGGCACGGCTCATGAAACGGGTCCCCGAAACAGTCTGGAAACTGCGTCATAAAAGCGCGAACCCGCCACACGCCATGGCAAAGTGATGCAATCAGAAAAATGAATGCGGGGGCGTGCGAAACGCAACGCCCCCGGAAGCGTTTCACCCAAACAGCTTGGCTGCGGTATCAGCTACGCGTTTGCCCAAATAGCGCGCGCTGTCGAGTTCGACCGCGCTGGGTTGGCGGCTGCCATCGCCAGCGGCGATCGTGGTGACCCCATAGGGAGCGCCACCTGTCACCACATCGACCCCCATCTGCCCGGCAAACCCATAATCGAGCCCGACAATCGTCATTCCGAAATGCAGCAGGTTCGTCAGGATCGAAAACAGCGTTGTTTCCTGGCCTCCGTGCTGGCTGCCGGTCGAGGTGAATGCCGCACCGACTTTGCCGTTCAACGCACCGCGCGCCCAAAGCCCGCCAGCCTGATCGAGGAATGCCGCCATTTGCGAGCTGATCCGGCCAAACCGCGTGCCGGTGCCGACGATAATAGCATCATACTGTTCCAGGTCGGCAATCGCAGCGACGGGCGCCGCCTGGTCGAGCTTGAAATGTGCCGAAGCCGCAATTTCGGCCGGTACGGTTTCGGGCACGCGTTTGACATCGACGTCTGCGCCCGTTGCGCGTGCCCCTTCTGCAATGGCATGCGCAATGGTTTCAAGGTGGCCATAGCTGGAATAATACAGCACAAGAACTTTGGTCATGGAGGGTATCCCTGTGGATGGTGTGACAACGCCACAACTACCCGGCGCGCGCATCCGATGGCAGCGGTATAAAGCACGACAAATCGTTCGATGTTTTCGAAAAGACCGGGTAAATTTGCAAGGAATGCCACGCGGATTGCGCGCCCACGCGTTTTCGCCTAAGGGGCCTGCCTCAAGTTTGCCCCGGCAAGGCATAACAGTATGATGCCCGAGCGCCGGGCGCATCGGTTTTGCCGGGTTTTTTGAATCGGCGTCATTTCGGTCCGTGCGAAAAGGCGATACCGTTAACGCCCGCTGCCACAGGAAGATTGCTCCATGTCGCGTCGCCGCCAGATTTACGAAGGCAAGGCCAAGATCCTCTACGAAGGTCCCGAGCCCGGCACCCTGATCCAGTATTTCAAGGATGATGCTACCGCGTTCAACGCGCAAAAGCGCGGTACGATCAACGGCAAAGGCGTGATCAACAATCGCATCAGCGAATATGTGTTCACCCGGCTGGCCCACATCGGCATCCCGACTCACTTCATTCGCCGACTCAACATGCGCGAGCAGCTGGTGCGTCAGGTCGAAATCATCCCGATTGAGGTCGTCGTGCGCAATGTTGCAGCCGGTTCGATCTCAAAACGCCTCGGCATACCCGAGGGCGAGCCTTTGCCGCACACGCTGATCGAATATTACTACAAAGACGATGCCCTGGGTGACCCGATGGTGGCCGAAGAGCATATCGCTTGCTTTGGTTGGGCCAATAACGAAGAAATGCACGACATTTCGTCGATGGCGATCCGCGTGAATGATTTCATGTGCGGAATGTTCGCTGCGATCGGTATTCGCCTCGTCGATTTCAAACTGGAATTCGGTCGCATCTGGGATGGCGATTTTGCGCGCGTAATCCTGGCGGACGAAATCAGCCCCGACGGCTGCCGTCTGTGGGATATCGCCACCGGCGAAAAGCTC
>CAIPWG010000527.1 GCA_903868655.1 uncultured Sphingomonadales bacterium | reverse complement strand
GTTGCTGCCCGACAGCGACAAATGTGTGTGGGTATAGCTGAGTGCAGCGGTCACACCGAGTTTTGGTGTCAGTCTGATCGTGTCGCGCAAAAAAGCGTCGAATGCTGTGTTGTACGATGTGATGGCCACACTGTTGACCAGCGGATCGCCCTGGAACCCCGCATTGCTGCCATAAAGAAAGTTCCATGGCATCAACACGGTCTGGTTGTTCACCAGATAGGCCAGACCGGTATTTTGCGCATAGCCAATCGACGCGGTTTCGAAACTGCCACCCAGTTTGAAATCGTTGGCAAAAGGGCCCAACGGGGCATCACGATCGAGCAGCACATTGCCACCGAAAATACGCTGATGAAGGCCCGATTGCACCACCGTGGTATTGATGCCGCTGGTGTAATCATGGATCGGCAGAGACCCGGTATAAGCCGCAAATCCGGCATTGGCCCCCGATCCGGCGATGAACGGATTGTGGATATAGAGGTCGAGCGCAGTGCCGCCTGGTGCCAGCGCACTGCAATCGAAGGTCGCTCCGTCGCACGCGTTGCCGAGGCTCGCGTTGCTGTTTGACGAATGGCTGTTCGATTGGCGGATATAGAGATTGCCGCGCAATGTCAGGGTCGATGACAGCCGTGTTTCTGTGGTCAGATTGATAATCAACTGGTTGTTCGAAACGGTGTCGGGCCAGGTATAGGCCCGACGCGGCATGGCAAGCATCGATAGTGGCAGGCCTTGCGTTCCGTTGAGCGCAGTATCAGCCCAAGTCACGCTCAGTTCGGCCCGGCTGGCTACCCCGCGCCAGCGCAATTTGCCGTAAATCTGGCTGACGCGGCTTTGCGTGTACCAGCGATAGCCGTCCTGATCGTCATAAGTTCCGGCGACAAACCAGTCGAGTGATTTGCCCGGTATTGCGCCACCCGCTTCGGCCTGAAAGCTGCGACGGGCATACGATCCGCCTTGTGCCATCAGGCGCAAGCCAGCGTCATCGGTGCCATTTTTGGTTTTGAGCACCAGCGCGCCGCCAAGCGTGTTCAATCCGAACAGCGGGTTTGATCCAGGCAGCACTTCAACCGCGCCGATGGCAGACAGCGGGATCAGATCCCAGTTCACGATCGAACCGAACGGCTCGTTCAACCGCACTCCGTCGAGCCAGACCGACAGGCCGGTGGGTGATCCCAACAACGAGGTCGCCTGAAACCCGCGATAAGAAACATCGCTTTGGTACGGGTTACCGGTCGCATTGCTCAACGAAACCGCGCCAAGATTGGCATCAAGCAAGTCGGCCAGATTGGCATGGCTCTGCCGGTCGAGCGCATCACCCATCAGGATCTGCGCATTCACCGGGGTATCGGTCACGGCCGAATGGTTGCCCGCAATCGGGGCGGTGACCACGATCTGGGGCGGGGCGGCATCGTCGGCGTGCGCCACACCCGGTGTGGCCGCCATACCCGCCAGCCCCGCAACCCGCATCGACAGCGCGAATATCCGCCTATTGAACGCGCTGTCGCAAGCCAAGATGGATCAACCCAACGCTTTGGTCATCACCCGACCGAGGCGTTCGGCGAAGCCGCGAACATCTTCGGGCAGTTCGCCATCGGCGATCCGCGCCTCGTCAAACAGCAGATGCGCCCCATCGGTTTTCAAATCGGTATCATCGGGCAAAGCTGCCAGCCGCGTAACGAGATCGTTGTGCAAATTGAGCTCCAGCACAGGTTTTGCGCCGTGCGGGGTCTGGCCATTGGCCGCCAGCAGGCGCTCCAGCTGGCGATCGATACCATGTTCACTGGCCACCAGGCAGGCCGCACTCGTGGTCAGGCGGTCTGACGCACGCACGTCGGACACCCGATCGCCAAGGCGGTCTTTGACAAATGCCACAAAACTTTCCGCCTCGGGTGCTGCAGGCGCTGGTTCGTCGGACCCATCGAGCGGGGCGATCAGGCCGAGATCGGCCATGCCCTGGGTTACCGACTTGAACGGTTTGCCTTCGAAATCGACGCCTGATGCGGCCCAGAAACTGTCGACCGGGTCGATCAGCAGCAGGACTTCGATGCCACGTGCAAAAAATCCTTCGATTTGCGGGCTGCTGGCCAGTCGTTCGCGATCGGTGCCTGTGGCGTAATAGATCGCGGTCTGGTTGTCGCGCATGCCTGCGACATAGTCCTTCAGGCTGCGCCAGCCATCGCCGCCGCTGGTGCTGCGGAACCGTGACAGGCCGAGCAGCGTCTCGCGACGTCCGAAATCTTCATAGATCCCTTCTTTGAGTACGGGCCCAAAGGTTTCCCAGAACGCGGCGTACTTGGCGGTGTCGTGCTGGGACAGCTTGTCGAGTTCGGACAGCACGCGGTTGGTCACGCCCTTGTTGATCGCGGCAAGCAGTGGGCTTTGCTGGATCATTTCGCGCGACATGTTCAGCGGCAAGTCGGACGAATCGACCAGGCCCCGCACAAACCGCAAATAGCGCGGCAGCACTTCGGCTTCGTCGGTGATGAAGACCCGGCGAACATAGAGTTTGATGCGGCCCGCACGATCGGGGTCGAACAGATCAAACGGCCGGCTTTCGGGCACATAGGCCAGCACGGTATATTCGTGCTTGCCCTCGGCACGGTAATGCAGCGTCAAGGCGGGGGCGTCGTACTGGCCCGAGACACTTCGATAAAATTCAGC
>CAIPWG010000526.1 GCA_903868655.1 uncultured Sphingomonadales bacterium | reverse complement strand
GTCGATGTCATGCTGCTGGTACCCCGACGTATCGACACGCGGATCGGCCAATACGCCAGCCAGGCCGCCTATGGCGACCTGCTGAGCGCCGGCGTACGCATTTTGCGCTATCAGGGCGGGCTGTTGCACACCAAAACCATGCTGATCGACGAGGGCGTTGCGATGTTTGGCACGGTCAATATGGATTTGCGCAGTTTCTACCTGAATTTGGAACTGAGCCTGATCCTCTATCAACCCCGCATCAACACCGAGCTTGGCGGTATCATCGACGGGTACGCCGCGCGAAGCGAAGTGTTGTGCCCAACCACTTGGGCCGCGCGCAGCCCGACGCAGCGGTTTCTCGAAAACCTGTGCCGGCTGGCGGGGCCCCTGTTGTAATGTTCGCGGTCAGGCCCGCGCTGCGATCTTTGGCGGCATGGCCATTGGCCGCTTGGTGGAGCGGTGATGTCGGTCGATCCGGAATTGTTGTGCAGCGCCCTTCAACGAGGTTGATTCGTTGACAAGGCTGCGCGCCGCTGCGGTCGACTGTTCGACCATGGCGGCGTTTTCTTGCGTCAAGCGATCCATCGCGGTCACGCCTGTGCTGATCTGTTCGATATTGGCCGCTTGTTGTTCGGCGCTATCGGCGATCTGGCGAATGTTGGCGTTTACCAGCGCAACTTTGCCTACGATCTTGGCCAGAAGATCTCCGGTCTCCCCTACAAGAGCCACGCCTGTCGCCACTTGTTGTCCGGAACTGTTGATCAACTGCTTGATATCATTGGCCGCCTCTGCAGAACGCTGAGCCAGGGCGCGCACTTCATTGGCAACCACCGCAAAACCTCTGCCGGATTCGCCTGCACGGGCGGCTTCGACACCGGCATTGAGCGCCAACAGATTGGTCTGGAAGGCAATGCCGTCGATCACGCCGATGATCTGGTTGATCTCTTGCGCGGAACTTTGAATGCCGGCCATCGCGCTCACGGTGCGTCCGACGACTTCGGCGCCATCGGCCGCTTCCAGATGGGTTTCGGCAATCGACTTGTGCACTTCGCGTGCCTCGCGCGCGGTTTGGCTGACCACAGTGTTCACGTGTGCGAGCGCGGCTGCCCATTCTTCGACACTCGCTGCCTGCTGGTTGTTGCGCCGCGAAAGATCATCAGAGGCCGAACGGATCTCGTCGGCACCGATCGCCACCCGTTCAGCCGACGTCATGACCCCGCCGATGAGATCGGACAACCGTTCGGTTGAGTGGTTGAAGGTTGTGCGCAAGCGATCGTAGCTTGCGGCAAAGGGTTCGACGATCGTATGCGCCAGATCGCCCGCAGCAATCGCATCGAGCGCCTGAGCAAGCGCACTGACCACGCGGGTCTGTTGAACTTCGCTCGCGGCGCGCGCCATCCCCGTATCGCGGAACGCGATGGCCGCGCGTTGCAAGGCGGCCACTTCGTCGTTTCCGACCGGTTCGTCGAGCGTGACCGAGAAATTGCCATTGGTCATATCTTCCAATTGGCCCGAGATTCGACCGAGCGGCGCGACAACCTGATGATTGATCGTACGCAGCGACCATATGATCATGGTCAGGATTACCGCACCGAGCGCAAGCAGTATCGCCACGATGGCCACGAGCGTGATGAAGCTGGCTTGTGCCACTTGGGCTTGTTGCGCATTGGCCGCTGCCAACAACGAATCAATTCCGCGACGGTGGCGGATATAGCTCTCGGTCACTTGCCCATAGGCCAAATCGGCGGCGGCTTTGTCACCTCGCCCGACAGCCGGCAGGAACGCAGTATCAATGCGTTGCCAGAACTCGTGCCCGGTCGCGCCTGAGCCCGTGATCAGCAAACTTTTCACAGCGGGATCAAGATCGGAAGATTTCCAGTACTCCTCGCGATCGACAAATTGCTTTTCGAGATCTGCCAGCCGGCCTTTGCGTTGGGCCAATGATTCCGGGTGTATGGTCAGTTGGGTTGCTTCGAGGTATGCTTCGATGACATATTCAGGTGGCGGCAAAATATCGCTCGTCAAATCGCTCAGCAGCGCGTTTTGCTGGTGGATCGGTCCACCAAACCGGATGCGTTCGATGCCAAACCCGGCAATCACGAACGCCGCAACGACACACAGACCCAGCACAATCCCGCCGCGTTCGACACGTCGGCGGATGCTGTTCGCTCGAAAATCGCTATCGTTAGCTGCAAGTATTGTTGCCATG
>CAIPWG010000525.1 GCA_903868655.1 uncultured Sphingomonadales bacterium | reverse complement strand
GACATGCACAATAACATTTCATTAATTTGTTTGCATGTAAAAAATTTTGGATAGGAGGAATATATTTTTTGATGTTGGCCCCTCTTAAGCAACTCTTTTGACCACCGGTGGCGGCAGCGGCATCGGCGCGGCGTTGGCACAGCGGCTGCATGATCTGGGCAATACCGTGATTGTTGCCGGGCGGCGTCTCGATGCGCTTCAGGAAGCCATTGCCGGGCGACCCAATATGCACGCGGTCGTGCTCGATATCGACAATGCCGTCGCGATCGAGGCATTTGCACAAGAGACCTTGGCATTGTTTCCCGCGCTCAATGGCGTGATCCACAATGCCGGGATCATGAAGTTCGAAGCGCTCGATACGCGCCGCGATCTGGCCGATGCCGAAGCCACGATTACCACCAACCTGCTTGGCCCGATCCGCCTGACCAATGCGCTGATCGATCATCTGGTGGCGCAAACCGATGCGGTGATCATGACTGTCACGTCCGGCCTCGCATTCGTTCCGCTGACCGCTACGGCGACATACAGTGCGACCAAGGCCGCGCTGCATTCGTGGACAGTGTCGTTGCGCGAAGAGTTGAAGGGGCGGGTCGAAGTGATCGAGATTGCGCCGCCGGCGGTGCAGACCGGCCTCACCCCCGGGCAGGAAAGCCGACCCGGCTATCAACCTTTGGCCGAATTTGCCGATGAAGTCATGGCACTGCTGACCGCTCAACCGACTCCTGCCGAGGTGCTGGTCGAACGTGTCAAATTCTTGCGCAATGCCGAAGCCGAACACCGGTTTGATGAAACCGTGGCACAATTGAACGCTTTTGCCGCCCAAGCCCGCGCTGCCCAAGGCTGACATACTTATACATCCGACAGACAGCTTGCCAATTCCGCCGCTTTCGGCATGACGCGAGCAGATGGCGAGGGGTAGGCTTTGGGTACCAGCGAGATTTTCCTGATCGCTTTGACGATCATTCTGGCGGTGCCTTATGCTGTCTGGCGACTGGCGCGCACCGATCGGTGGGCGCCATTGGTGGTTGTGCAGATTATCGGTGGTATCCTGTTGGGTCCTGGCGTGCTGGGTGCGCAGTTTCCCGGCGCCTATGCGTTTGTGTTCAATCCACAGGTCTTGGGCGCGCTCAATGGCATTGCCTGGTGGGCAGTGATGTTGTTCGTATTTGCGGCCGGGCTGGAGCTTGATCTGGGCGATGCCTGGGAGAACCGCAGTGAAACGCTGATAACCGCAGGCTCGGCATTGTTGGTACCTTTGGCATGCGGTGCCGCTGCCGCCAGCCTGCTGCTGCGAACACAGGGCTGGATCGGCCCGGCGGGGAACTATGTCCAGGTGGTGGCGGGGATCGGCATGGCATGCGCGGTGACGGCGCTGCCGATTCTGGTCCTGCTCATGGAAAAACTGGGTATTTTCAGAAAGCCACTGGGTGATCGGTTGCTGCGCTATGCCAGTTTTGACGATGTCGCGATCTGGGCCGTGCTCGCGCTGATCCTGGTTGATTGGCACCGCGTTGGGCGACAAGGTCTGTTCCTTGCGGGTTTCGCTGGTACTGCGTGGATCATGCGGCAGGTGTTTGCGCGACTTCCCGAAAACGATCGCTGGGCCTTGGCCATGATTTGGCTGGCAGCGGTCGGGTTCGCGGCGGACTGGTCGGGCCTGCACTTCATGGTTGGTGCATTTCTGGCGGGTGCCATGCTCGATGGGCGCAGCTTTTCGCTTGAACGGCGCGATGCCTTGCGCGAGATTCTGTTGCTGGCACTGATGCCGGTATTTTTCCTGTCGACAGGTCTGCGCACGCAATGGGGTGCGGGGCTGGGCGGCACCGGAGCGTTGGCAGTGTTTGGTGCGGCAGCGCTGTTGTTGGTGGCCTCGGTTACAGGCAAGTTGATGGGTGCGCATCTGGCCGGGCGCTTGCTCGGCTGGGCCCCCGGCGAAGCCTCGGTGATCGGCTGGATGCTCCAGACCAAGGCGCTGATCATGATTATTTTCGTCAATGTGTTGCTCGATCGGCAGATCATCACCGCCGAAACTTTCACCGCGCTGTTGCTGATGGCGGTGGCAAGTACGGCGCTGACTGTGCCGATGACCCGGCCGCGCTTGGCGCGGTTGGCCGCCGGGTAGATCTCCGCAGTAAAATGCTCTGATTTCGGTGCGAAAGGCTGCCACTTGCGGCCTCTATCTGGCATAGCGATGCGGTGACCGTGCTGAATTCCCTGTCCCGCCCCGATCTGGCAATGGCGCGCGCCGAAT
>CAIPWG010000524.1 GCA_903868655.1 uncultured Sphingomonadales bacterium | reverse complement strand
GATCGACCCCCAGTATTTCTGCGCCTACTCGCCCGTGGGCACGAATTTCCAGCGGCATCGCCCGCTCTCCCATTTTCAGCCCACAGGTTCACCCGGTGTGGCCACCTGCACAAGACGCCACAATCGGCCGCCCAAAGCAAGCCCCACGCATTGCGACGGGAAGGAATGGACGCCACGAGTGCAAAGCTGAAGTTTTCCCCCGTTTCAAATTGACTTGGCCAACAGTACGATAGACCATCCGGCCCGTGAAAAAGCGTATCGTGACGCAGGCATCCTGCGAATTCGGGATTGAACATGGTATTTGGTAAATTGGTGCATGGTGCGCTTGTGACCGCACTTTCCTTGAGCTTTGCGGTCACCGCTCAGGCCGAAGATTGGTCAAAGCGCGCCGCGGAGCGCGATATCGTGCTCAAGGATTTCCACTTCGCCGATGGCGAAATGCTGCCCCAGGTGCGCATGCATGTCACCACGCTTGGTGCACCCCACCGCAATACGAGTGGGCAGATCGACAACGCGGTGATGGTGCTGCATGGCACCGGCGGCGATGGGCACCAGTTCTACAGCCCGCAATTTGCCGATGCGCTTTACGGCCCCGGCCAACCATTGGACATCTCGACACATTACGTGATCCTGCCCGACAATATCGGCCACGGCAAAAGTTCGAAACCGAGCGACGGCATGCGCATGGCGTTTCCGAAATATGACTATGCCGACATGGTGGCAGCGCAACATCGTATGCTGACCGAAGGGCTGGGGGTTGCCAGCCTGCAACTGGTGTTGGGCACGTCGATGGGGTGCATGCATGCGTTTGTCTGGGGCGAGACATATCCCGGCTTTGCGCGTCGGCTTGCGCCGTTTGCGTGCAACGCGGTCGAGCTTGGCGGCCGCAACCGCATGTGGCGGAAAATGCTGATTACTGCGATTGAGGCAGATCCGCTGTGGGATCATGGCAACTATGCCACGCCGCCCGTGCAGGGGCTGCGCACCGCGCGTTATCTCGGCGCGATTGCTGGCGCCAATCCCCTGGCCATGCAGGACAAGGCACCGACCCGCGCGCAAGCCGATGCGCTGGTCGAGGCGAGCGAACAGCGCGCCGCAAAAACGGGCGAACCCGACGCCAACGACCAGATTTATCAGTTCGACGCCTCGCGCACGTACAATCCGGCACCCTATCTGGAGAAGATCACGGTGCCGGTGTTGTGGATCAATTCGGCTGATGATTTCATCAACCCGCCAGAACTCGGTCTCGCGCAAACATTGGTTGAACGGATGCCGCGGGCAAAATTCGTGTTGATCCCCGCGAGTAGCGATACCCATGGCCACGGCACGCACACCGGGGCAAAATTCTGGACGGCAGACCTTGTCAAGCTGCTGGCGACGGATGCGAATTGATCGCGGCCTGCGCCGCAAACTAAACCAACAGGCGCTGTTTGATCGTGTTGCGCGAGATCTCAAGCAGCGCCAGCGCATCCTGGCCTTCACCCATCGCGCGCGCCAGTGACATGGCGCCGACCATTTCCGCCACAATCGAAGCTGCCAGTGCCTCGGCCTGTGACGCATCATGGCCCGACGCTTGCAACGCTGTGGCAAAGCCATTCCGCATGCGGGTGATCGCAGCATGAAACCGGGCTTGTGCGGCAGGCGGCATGCGCGGTACTTCGCCCGATAGCCAGGGCAGGGGGCAGCCCCGGTCGTGATTGCGCATCGCTCTGTCTGACAGATAGCTGTCAACCAACGCGGCTGGATCGGCCGGTTGCTTGTCGTCGGACAAATGGTGCGCCCATAAGGCGGCGCTGTCTTCGAACATGCGATCCACTGCATGGACCACCAGATCGTCGCGGTTTTCGAAATGCGCGTAAAAGCCGCCATGGGTCAGGCCTGCGCGTTTCATCAGGTTGGCGACGCTCAAGCCCTCGGTCCCGCCGCTACGCAAGGCTCGCGCTGCTTCGTCGAGAATGCGGTCGCGAACTTTGGCTTTGTGTGCGCTTTTGTCAGCCATGCTGTGTCGCCTCCTCGCCATAGCCGCCGCCCATTGCGCGTACCGCGGCGACCGAGGCGCGCGCCAGTGCCTCACGCGCGGCGGCCAGCCGATCGGTCGCTTCGGCCAGTACACGATCGGCCTGCACCACATCGCTGCGCGATAGCACGCCTTGGGTGAACGCGGCCTGTGCCTGGTCGCGCGACCGAGTCAACAGCGCGACCTGGCGTTGCAGTTCGGCTTCTTCGCGATGACCTTCGGCCAGTGCGGCGATCGCATCGGCGACTTCGGCGCTGGCGTCCAATGCGGCCTGTCGCCATTGCGCCAAGGCTTCTTTTTCGCGTCCGCGTGCGGCAGCCAATTCAGCATCGACCCGTCCAAAATCGAACAGCCGCCAGCGTATCGCTGCGCTGCCTTGCGCATTGACGGCATTGCCCGAGGTGATCGACGCAGTACCAAGGCTGGCCACGCCGATCAGGCCGCCAAGCGAGACATGCGGATAATACTCCGCCCGTGCCACGCCGACCCCGGCATGACTGGCGGCAACGCGCTGTTCGGCCGCCGCCAGATCGGGGCGACGCCGCATGAGCCGCGCGGGGTCAGCATCGAGCGCCGGTTCCAGCGGTGCAGGTACCAAGCCGGGGCGTTCGATCTGCAAGCGCCATGGCTTTGCATCCCCGGTCAGGACACCGATCCGGTCGATGGCAAACGCGAGCGCCAGCCGCAATGGCGCAATGGCCGCTGTGGCTGCGGCGCTGTCTGCCTCGGCACGGTTCGCCTCCTCATCGCTGGTCAGGCCTTCGCGCGATCGCAATCGTGTCAGGTTGGCCAGTTCGGCGCGCAGCCGCGCCTGATCTTGCGCCAGGGCGATCCGCACTTGCAGACCCCGCAGGCGCAAACAGGCATCGGCAGTTTCGGCAATCACGGCCAATCGCACACCATCAGCTTCGGCCACAGTTGCAAAGGCTTGGGCGGTTGCAACGCGTCGGCGTGCCGACAGGCCGCCGAACAGATCGATTTCCCACTGCGCTTCGGCACCGGACTGATAAAGTTCGTAATGGCGCGGGAAACCAAGGCTGCGCGAAGCCTCGCCAAAGGGTGTTTGGCGCGAAACACTGTCGGCCTCGGCTGAGCCACCAAGGCTGGCGCTGGGCCACAACGCCGCATGCCCCCGCTGGTCGAGCGCACGCGCCTGCTCCACGCGGGCAGACGCGGCAGCCAAGTCAAGATTTGCGGCAAGCGCATTGTCTACTGCCGTATCGATCAGCGGGTCATGAAACTGGTGCCACCAGCCCTCGGCTGCGGCGATCGCAGGTGTCGAAGTCGCCAATATTGCTGCCAGCGTTACCCGGGCAAATGCAAATCTCATCGACATTTTCTCCTAGTGCGCTGCGTCGGCGGGTGGCGGCGGGCCGCGATCGATTTTGCAGAACGGAACCAGCACCAGCGCCGTGATGAACATCCACGCCATCATGCGAAACACATCGTCAAAACCCATCGCCAACGCCTCGCGGCCGATCAGGCGACCCAGCATGGCCCGTGCCATGACGCCGCTGTGCACGGCATCGGGGCCAATGCGCGCGGCCAGCACCCCGATACTATCGCCAGCGACACGCCCGGAATGGCCCAGCGCCTCCGACAAACGCGCGCCGGCAATACTGGTGTTATCCTGCAGCCAGCTGTTGACCACTGCGATGCCGATCGCGCCGCCCAGATTGCGCATCAGATTGAACAGGCCCGAGGCCGCGCCGAGATCTTGCGGTGCCACGCCCGACAGCGCCATGTTGACCGACGGCACGATGCACAGCATCAACGCGAAGCCGCGCACCAGTTGCGGCACCAGCAATTCGGCAAAGCCCCATTGGCTGGTCATGGCTGACGTCATCCACAAGCTCAGCGCAAACAGCGAAAGCCCGACCCCGATCATCCACCGCAGATCGATCCGTTGCGACAATGTGGCTGCAACCACGGTTGAGGCGAGTTGGGCAAAGCCCACCACAAATATCGTATGCCCGATCTGCAATGCATTGTAGCCGCGCACTTGTGCCAGATAGACCGGCACCAGATAGATCGAGGCATAGAGGCCAAACCCGATCACCAGATTGAACAGGCAGGCAAAGGCAAAGATCGGTCGCCGAAACGCGCGCAGACTGACAATAGGCGAAGTGGAAAATACCGCGCGTTCGACAAACAGACCAAACCCCACCAGCGATGCCCACGCAGCAAGCGCAATCGTGTCATCGCCCAGCCAATCATGCCGGGGACCTTCCTCCAAAACATATTCCAGGCCCCCCAGAAACACCGCCATTGCGGCCAGATGCGCCCAATCGATGCGGCGCAGCATCGCCGGATCGGGATGATCGATGCGCAACAACACCGCGCACGAACCGGCTACCGCCAGCCCCGGCAGCACGTTCACAAAGAACAACCAGTGCCAATCGAGCGCGTCGGTAATGAAGCCTCCTGCCGAAGGCCCGAGCGCAGGCGCCAACACGCTGACCGTGCCAAGAATGGCCGGGATCATCGCGCGTTGCTTGCCCTCGAACAGCGTGTAGCCAACCGCGAACACCAGCGGGACCATCGCGCCACCGGTAAATCCCTGCAAGGCGCGAAATGCCACCATTGATCCGATCGACCATGACAAACCGCACAGCAGGCTCGACACCGTAAACATCGCGGCGGAACCCACAAACAGCCACCGCGTCGACAGCGCGCGGGCGAGATAACCCGACAACGGGATCATCACCAGTTCCGCCATCAGATAGGCAGTTTGCACCCAGCTGACTTCATCGGCACCGGCCGACAGTCCTGCCGCCAGTTCGCGTTGCGACGCAGACACGATCTGAATGTCGAACAGCGCCAGGAACTGCCCAAACGCCATCAGCCCGAAAATCAGGAACTTGCGTTGCACCGGCATCGCTTTCGGGTTGGCTGACCAATCCTGTCCGCTTGTGAAAATCCGGAGTGGCGTCATGCGGCCGTGATCTCTCTAGACATATGATGGTTGACATATATATGATGAACATCATTTCAACAAGGGCCGATCGCATATGTCCCAAACCACAGCAAATCCAGCCAGCGATTCCGCCGCCCCTGCGCGCCCAAGAATGGGTCGCGCCGTGTTGGCGGCGGGCGCTGCACTGATCGTCGCGGGATTGGGCGCAGCCTGGATTCTTGCGGAGCCGTCCAGCCAAACGACCGACGATGCGTATCTGGCGGCCGATGCGACCACCGTGGCGCCGCGAGTAAGGGGCTTTGTCAGCGCGGTGCTGGTGCGCGAAAATCAGCCGGTCCACGTCGGGCAGGCTTTGCTGCGCATCGATGCAGAGGAATTTGCCGCGCACCGGGCCAGCGCCGCTGCTGATTTGGCCGATGCCAATGCCGCTGTCGCCGCCGCTCGCGCCGCGCTTGCCAAACAGCGCGATGAAGAGGGCTTGACCACGGCGCAGGCCGAGGCCGCGGCAACGGCAATCCGCGCCAGTGAAGCCAGCGCCAGCCATGCCCTGGCCGACGATCGGCGTTATGCGGCACTCGTGTCATCCGGTGCGGTGGCCGTGCGAGAGGCTGAAAGCTATCGAACCGCGGCGGTCGGCGCGCAACAGGCGCAGGCTCGCGCCCGTGCAGACCTGATCGTAGCCCAGCGCCAAGCCGCTGTTACCGTGGCCAAGCGCGCAGATTTGCAAGCTGCCTTGGCCCGTGCGCAAGCAGGTGCAATGCGCGCTGCCGCCGCAATCGATCTGGCGGGGCAGGATTTGCGCCATACCGAAATTACGGCGCCGATTGCCGGAGTGGTCGCCAATCGGCAAGTGCGTGTCGGCGACTATGTTCAGCCTGGTACGCGCGCGCTCACGCTCGTGCCCACCGACGCGATCTATGTTACCGCCAATTTCAAGGAAACCCAGACACGCCACATGCGTCCCGGTCAGCCGGCCTCGGTCCGCGTCGATGCCTTGGGCAGCGCCTTGACTGGCGCCGTTGACAGCTTGGCCCCGGGTTCCGCTGCCACATTCGCGTTGCTGCCATTCGAACCGGGCACGGGCAATTTCACCAAGATTGTGCAGCGCGTGCCGGTGCGAATCCGGCTCGATCCCGGGCAGGCTGGCCTGGCGCAGGTGCGTCCCGGCTTGTCGGTAACCGCCACCATCCGCGTCGTCCCATAGGAGAATTTGCATGAGCCTGATTTCCGAAATTGCCAGCCCCGGCATGACCGGGCTCGAACAGTTGCAGGCCTTGCTGGATGCAGGCGTCCAGACCGCCATCGGTGCGACACTCAAGTTTTCGGCAATCGAGTTTGCAGACGGGCTTGCCATTTTCGAAGGCGAGCCGGGCTTGCACGCCTATAACCCGATAGGCACGGTGCACGGCGGCTATGCTGCGGCTTTGCTCGATTCAGCCTGCGGCTGCGCGGTGCATACCAAGTTGGCGCCCGGGCAAGGCTACACCACGCTGGAACTGAAAGTTGCGTATCACAAAGCGATGACCAAGGACACGGGCACGGTTCGCGCCGAGGGTCGCGTGCTCTCGATCGGTCGCCGCGCGGCCTTTGCCGAAGCGCGATTGACCGATCGCTCGGGGCGCTTGCTGGCCTCAGCTACCTCCAGCTTGCTGGTGATCACACCATGACGAATGGTCGGTCTATCACCAGTTCGATCAGGACAAGGTCCAGTGCGTGTTGTGGCAATAGGTGTGTGAACCGGACCACACGTGCGGTGAACCATCTGAGCGACGTGGATGCGCTCAATCCTTGAATTTCATCGCGAAGTCGGTTGCCTTGTTGGTGGCCGGCGCCACTCCTAATCTTGCAGCTTTTCGCTTTTCGGAAAATCGATCGTATAATTTGCCCGCAACGTCTGTGATTTGCCGGGATCGAGATCGAATTTCCAGGCGATGACGCCTTCCCGGTGTTGCCAATCGGTTTCCGAAACGGGGGGCTCGAATTTCTTGTCGATCCTGATTTTCACTTCGGAGGTTGTCGGCGTTGCCTCCAGCACGTGGTAACTGATCGGCACCGCGTGGTGATTGGTGATCTGATAGCTTCTGGAAATGAGGCGTTTGCCCGGTGTGCCGGTGCGATCGTCGCTTTCCGCATTGTCACGACTGGTCAGGATGGTGACATCGGTCAGGTCATCTGTGCCAAACGCGAGCGCCTGCTTTTCCGCAGCATCGGGCGCGTACCAGTTTTCGCCGATGAAGGCACCATCGCGATAGAGGCTCATTTTGCCCGGTGGCAGGACGCCCGCGGGCCTGCTGATTTGCGCCATCAGCCATGCTTTGGTGGTGGTGGCAGGCGTTGTTTCGACAGAGAGCTGGGCGTTCTGGGCATCTTCACCCAAAGTCATTGCCACGCGCAAGCCACTGCTGGGCACGCTGACCGGATTGGAAATCGCAAATTCGGTATCAAAATTGCCGGTAAAGCTCTGCACGTCATAAAGAGGTGCGCGCTGCACATTCGCGCGGACATCGCGTTGAAGGGCTGGCGCTGCCAATGCGATGGGCGCTGGCGGCGGTGGAGGGGCATCGTAAGTGAATACTTTTTGTAGCGGTGGTTTGATGCTTATCCTCCAGCTGCCCGTTACGTCGGGTGCGGTATTCCTGCCCGGTTGGCCCGTGGCGAGCGAGAGCCTGACTTTGCTCCAATCCTCGCCCGTCGCCTGCGCCACCAGTGCCTGGCGTTCCACAACCATCTTGCCGGTCTTGGTATCCAGCGTCGCGCGATAGCTTGGTGTCCAGCCCGGACCGGCGACCTGATATGTCAGATGCACCGCATCAGGGGCGCCGGCAGAAACTTCCACCGTTACGCTCAACGTGCTTTGTTGCTGGCCCTCGATCCGATCGCGTTCACGCACCAGCGGTTCAAGTTCGTTATTGATCGCCTTGATCTGGCGATCGATTTGCAACGCGGACAGGGCGGCATTTTCAGTGGCAGTGCGAATGGCAGCAGCGGT
>CAIPWG010000523.1 GCA_903868655.1 uncultured Sphingomonadales bacterium | reverse complement strand
TCTGGAAAAGCGCATGCGCACCGCCGCAGCCGATCTGGAATTCGAAGAAGCCGGGCGCCTGCGCGACGAAATCCGGCGTCTTGAAGCCAACGAACTCGGCTTGCCCGAAGCCGACCGCAAGGCCCCGATCGTGGGCCGCAGCAACGAAGGCAAACCCGGCACCCGCAAAACGCGCTATGGCAAGTCGCAGAAAAAATGGGGCGGCTGACCAAGGCTTGATTGGCCACTCTTTCCCTGCCTATAGCCATTCTCGTGAAAACACGTCGTCGGGTCGCGCTCGCTTTGATTCTGGTTCTGGGTGCCTGTTCGCGCCCCACGCCACAGCCGCAAGGCAGTGGTGCCCCGCTTGATGCGCATCGCGTCGCCTTGCCCGAACCTGATCCCGCACCCGCCAATGCCGACGGCAAAGCCGTGTGGACCAAAGACGGCAACACCGCACACTTTGGTGTGCCGCAATCCAGTCCGATGCTAACGCTCGCCTGCTCGGCAGGGCGGCTGGTCATTACTCGGCCGATTGCCGCTGAAGTCGGCGCAGGCGCGCTCTTCGCGATCGAAGGACCCCGGCGCATCGTGCGCGTGCCGGTCGATGCGACCTCCTTGCCGGGCCAGCGCGGCTATGTCTGGCAGGGCAGCATGGATGGCAGCGACACCAGCACCGATGTGTTCGCCGGTCCCTTCACCGGTACCCTGCCCGGCGGCGGATTGATCAAGGTGACCAGTGGAGAGCCCGCGCGCGATGTCGTGCGCGGATGCCGTGCGAAACACTGAGTGCTGCGCTTCAACCAACTGTCTTATTGAACTATTTATGAAATCCAGCCCGTGTCCGGGCACACAATCGGCAACGTGAATTCACAGCTTGCCGAATTTCGCCTCGTAGGCCGCGGCGTCGCCGTTGATCAGCAATTGCGCCTGCTCCACCCACGCATCGCGCGTCGGACGCCCGGCAAACGTCCCCAACCGGGCGTCGATTGCGACTATATCCGCCTCGGTCCACGCGGCGATCTGCGCATATCGGGTCACCCCGCATTCGGCCAGTATGCGGTTGAGCTTTGGGCCGACGCCTTTGATCCGGGTCAGGTCGTCGCCATCGGTCACGACGGGCGCTTCGTCCACGACCGGCACAACCACCACGGACGCAGGTGGCGCGTCGATCAACGCGGTATTGCGCTGCGCCGGGCCAGCACCTTCGGACAGGACATCGTGATAGTCACGCCGCGCCACCGGCCGTTTGCGCCGCGACAGCAGCAACCAGACCAGACCCAGCAATACCAGCGCCGCGCCTGCGGCAAGCACTGTATTGGCTTCGATCCATGCGATCATCACCCAACCCTCTTCATTCCGGATGTTTGCGAAACAGCACACGGTCCTCGGGTCCAAACCCGAACCGCCAGATCATCATGCAATAGACCGCGATAATGGCAGGCAGGCCAAACAACAGTTCGGCCCATTCAGGCAGGAGATGCGACAGGGCACCCACCAAAGCCGCAGGGATCGCTGCCCAGACAAGCCCCCAGCGCCAATTGTTGATCGGTTCGCCAACGATCCGGCTCAGCAATTGCGATTTCAAAAAAGAGCAGGTTGCCAGCGACAACGCCATGGCAAGCGCCGCCAGCGCCGCCTGCCAGATCGCAGGCAAGCCGTAACGTTGCCCAACCAGAATAAAGCCCAACGTCAAGGCGGCTTGCAGCACGATCGTTCCCAGGCTGATCCACAAGTTGCGCATCCGCGCCACGTAGATCAACGCCGCCTCGCTCACCACGGCGGTTGCGGCGAGCACTTCGGCCAGTAGCAGGAACACCAGTGCCAAAGTGCCTTTGACGAAGGCCGGCCCGCCCAGCCCCATCAGCCCGATGCCCGGGATCGCCAGTCCCAGTGCAATCCCGGTCTGTGCGGCGGTGATCCAGAACCCAACCTGGCACACTTGCGCGGCAATCGCCGCCATGTTGCCCGTCCGCACATTGCGCGTGATGACCGGCCCCAGCACCGGCTCGAAACTGGTCTTGAGCTTTTGCGGCAAAGACGCGAACTGCTGGGCAAAGAAATAGATGCCAAGGTCGGCATTGCCGATGAAAAAACGCAAGATGAACACATCGATCTTGCGCGTGCCCCATTCCACCGCG
>CAIPWG010000522.1 GCA_903868655.1 uncultured Sphingomonadales bacterium | reverse complement strand
GCATGGGGAACAACCGTCTCTTCAGCCACCAGCGCCAACCAGATCGCGTCGGCATTGGTCGCAATTTCCAACGCCTCCAACGACGGCACGTGCCGGATCACTGCCACTTCCCAATCAACATCGGCCAGTGAGTCTGCGTCTGCCGTTACGGCATCGGCCGCAACAAATGCATTGCCGACCGCGCGATCAATCGCGGCCAGATCCGCCGCGACCGCATCGGTTGATCGCAAGCTGTCGGCAAAATCCGCGCCATAGGCATCAATCGTCCAGCTGGATGGCGGACAAGCATCGATATAGCGCGCCGCCGCTGCTTCGAACGCCGCATTGCCCAGCCACAACACCGCGCGCGAACACGTCTCGCGCAAAGCTTCGATCAGCGCGACCCGATAATTGTTTTGATAGACCACCAGCGCCGGACCAAGGTTCAGCCCGCGCGCCAACGCGCTTGCGCGATCTTCATCAGGTTCGGTCAGCCACGCACAGAAAGCGTGCTGGGTAGCGGCTAGCGGCGTGATCGCGGTCATTGCGCGGGCTCCGGAACAAAATTGCGCGCCTGCGCCAGTTCATCCAGCAGGTCGTCCAGATCGGGAATGTTGCCGTCGCGCTCGATCATCGTTGGCCGCGGGCCGGTACGACGGATCACTTCGGCATACAGCGCCCAGACCGCTGGATCGACCGGCGCGTCGTGCGTGTCGATCAGGCCATGCGCGCCCTCGCTATGCCCGGCAAGGTGGATTTGCCCGACCGCCTGCAACGGCAAGCCATCGAGCCATGCCATCGGATCAAGCCCATGGTTGGTCGCGCTGACAAACACATTGTTGACATCCAACAACAGGCCACAGCCCGTGCGTGCCACCATTTCGCTCAGGAAATCCCATTCGGTCAGGGTTCCTGGAAAGGCGATATAACTCGACGGGTTTTCAAACAGCATCTGCCGCCCAAGATGATCCTGCGCCTGCGCAATCGCGCCGCACACTGTCATCAGGGCCTCTTCGGTCAACGGCACCGGTAACAGATCGTGCGAGTTGAACCCGCCAATACCTGTCCAGCACAAATGGTCGGACACAATTGCCGGTTCGATAAGGTCGACCAGCGCTTTGAGACGATCAAGATAATCGCGCCGCGGGCCATCGGCCGATCCGACCGACAGCGAAACCCCATGCAGGGCCACCGGATAATGCCCGCGGGTACGCAACAATGTGTCGAGCGGGCGTCCACCCGGCACCATGAAATTTTCCGAAATAACTTCGACAAAATCAACTGGCACATCGCCTGCCAGATACCGCGAAAAATGGGGGCGGCGCATGCCGAGGCCAAATCCGTTGAGGCGCGTGCTCATCGCTGGGGCAGGTCCATATCACATCGGGGTGGCGATGGTCGCCCTGTCGGGCGACCATCGGAATTACTTTGCTTCGGTCAGGCTGCCGCCATCGGCCATGCACTGGTCCTTGCTTTCTTCCTTGAAGCCCTGGCCCTTGCAACTGTTCTGGCCCTTGCAGCTGTTATGGGCCGTGGCGCAATCCGATGTGCCCTTGCACGTGTTGATGCCATAGCAATGGACGGCTTTGGCCCCCATGGCTTCGCCTGCCATCGCCGGCGCAGGCAGGGCGACAAGGGCAGCGGCAACCAGGGCAGCCTGGCTGGCCAGCATGAGTGCATTGGGGGTGAAGCGCGAAACGGGCTTGGTCATGAAACACAACTCCTTGGTGTGCCGGTGTGGCATGACCCATTCGGGCAAAGATCTTTGGCGGTTACACCCATCCTGCAAAAAATGCGCGGGCACCGGTTGCTGCACAAACGTGATCTTTCCTGTAACCAAACGCTTCATGCGTTCGAAATGGTTGGGCAAGGAGGGCGTACCTGTCCACCTTATCAATCAAGAGGAAATGTCCGATGAAACTTGCCCCTGCCGCTTTTGCCGCAAGCCTCGCGCTCGGTCTGGTCGCCGGTGCCGCTCATGCGGCCGATGCCAAACCAGCTATGGAAAAATGCTATGGCGTGGCCCTTGCAGGCCACAATGATTGTGCCGCCGGTGCTGGAACGTCGTGCGCCGGTACGCAAAAGACGGATTACCAGGGCAATGCCTGGAAACAGGTCAAAGCTGGCACATGCGTCACGATCAAGACCCCCAAGGGCAATGGTTCGCTGACCCCGCGCACCAGCTGAGGCAGATTGGAGCCCCTCTCGTCTCGAGGGGGGCGATCCGCCTTTGCCGACCTGCGCCATCGGCGCGCAATTCACGTGCAGTTCAACTCCATCATGACAGTGCGATCAAGAACCCTGTCGGTCATGCCGGGGAACACGTCAGGAGTTGCTCGACCATGAAGCGCGGATCTTTTTCCCTTGCCGTCTTTGCACTCAGTGCCGGTCTGGCTGTTTCTTCCGCATCGGCCCAACAGTGGCACGGGGGCGATCATCGCGGTAACGGCCACGCCAACCCGCAGGCGCATCCGGCAGAACCCGAACGCGGGCCGCAGGGTTACAACCGCATGGATCGCCCCTCTGGGACCGAAGCGCGCCCCCAGCAATTCGACCGTCACGCTTACAACCACAATTTCAGCGCCGATCGGGGCTATCACATCGGGCCCTACCATGCCCCACGCGGTTTTGCGTATCGCCGCTGGAGCTATGGGCAGGTTTTGCCACGGTATTACTGGGGCCAGCAGTACTGGTTGAATGAATATTGGCTGTTCGGCCTCGACGTTCCGCCGGTTGGCCTCGAATGGGTCCGCTACGGTCCCGATGCGCTGCTGATCGACACACGCACAGGCGAAGTTGTTCAGGTCGTTTACGGGCGATTTTTCTGATCAGGAGCAGGGCGGGGCATGGTCATTGTCCCGTCCGCTTTGCGGGTCAGGGCGTG
>CAIPWG010000521.1 GCA_903868655.1 uncultured Sphingomonadales bacterium | reverse complement strand
GCCCGGCCTCGGCGGCGCGGACTGCGGTTGCCATGTCATTGACGATCAGTGCGCCGTGCACCCGGACATTGAGAGACTGTTGGCCTCGTTCAAATTCCCAGGCGTAGATGTTGCCCTTGGTCGCCATGCGCATATTGATGCAGCGGTGGCTTAGAAGGTCGCGCGGGGATGTGGGTTTGCCCGCATGGGCGAAATAACCGGGTGCCCCCACGACGGCCATGCGCAAATCGGGCCCGATCCTTAATGCGATCATGTCTTTTTCCACTTGCTCGCCCAACCGCACGCCGGCATCGAACCGATCGGAAACGATATTGGTCAGCGCACCGTCGAGCGACAGTTCGACCTCAATATCCGGATAACGCGACAGCACCCTATCGATCGTCGGCCACAGCACTGTTTCGGCGGCATGGCGACTGCATGTGATGCGCACCAATCCGGCGGGTATGTCGCGCAATCTGCCCAGGGCTGCCAGACGCGCTGAAATATCACCCAGCGCCGGGGCGAGTGTATCCAGCAATTGTTGCCCAGCTTCGGTCGGCGCGACACTGCGGGTGGTGCGCGCCAGCAGCTTGATCCCCAAGCGTGCCTCGATCCGTCGCACCGTCTGGCTTATTGCCGATTGCGATGTGCCCAGACGAACGGCAGCCCGGGTAAAGCTGCGTTCTTCGGCCACCGCAAGAAACACGGAGAGATCACTCAGTTCATCGCGCTGCATTTATAAATCCATGATATAAGCCTATTCTGTATTTAGTGGCTAATCGCGGCAAATCCCATAGGCTAGTTGTATCAGTGCAAGCCGGGCGCGCCGATTGAAAGCACCTGCCATTGCAACACGGAATTGGACGGCGGGTGTCGAGGCACCGGCCGCATGACAAATCCGTGATCTGCGGAACATGCGAAGGATCAGATGTGACAAAAGTCATCGTCGTAATCGGTGCGGGTTCGATCGGACAGGCCATTGCGCGCCGCGTGGGCGCAGGTAAGCATGTGTTGCTTGCCGATTTGCGGATCGAAGCTGCGGAGGCTGCTGCCAAAGTGCTTGCTGAAGCGGGCTTTGCCACGTCCACGGCAACAGTCGATGTTGCACAGCGGACTTCGGTGGGGGCGCTGGTTGCAAACGCTGTGGCGCTGGGTGATGTGGCCGGCGTGATCCATGCTGCTGGTGTTTCGCCCTCGCAGGCTCCCCCTGCGACGATTCTGGCGGTTGATCTTTATGGCACGGCTCTCGTGCTGGAACTGTTTGGCGATGTCATTGCGCAAGGGGGGGCCGCTGTGGTGATCGCGTCGCAGTCAGGGCATCGCCTGCCTGCGCTGACAGCCGACGAAGATCGGGCTTTGGCGGTAACACCGGTTGAAGCCTTGCTGTCGTTGCCGATGCTCGCCCCCGACAAAATCGGGGATTCGCTGCACGCCTATCAAGTGTCAAAGCGCGGCAACAGTCTACGGGTCAAGGCAGAGGCGGTGCGTTGGGCGCGGCGCGGCGCTCGGGTCAATACCATCAGCCCTGGAATTATCATGACGCCGCTGGCAAAAGACGAATTGTCCGGTCCACGCGGTGAGGGGTATCGGACGATGCTTGCGCTATCGCCTGCAGGTCGTGCCGGTACGCCCGATGAAGTTGGCCACGTCGGCGCACTGCTGATGGGGCCGGACGGCGCCTTTATTACCGGCAGCGACATCCTTATGGACGGCGGTGTGACGGCTTCGTGGTTTTACGGCCCGCTTGCACCGACCTGATTGCGCAACGGCAATCAGCCGTGGTGCTTTGCCAGCGTCACTTCGCGGCGCTGGCGATGGCTTTCGTTACCTGCAGCAATGATTTCCATCACCGATAGTGCCTCATTGGCGGTAACCGGAACCGGCGCTTTGCCGGATAGCGCTTGCGACATGCCACGGTAAAAGGCGCCATAATCCCCGCGCAATGCAGGCACATTGGATGCCTTGGTTTGGCCACTGGCCGTGGTCATGATCAATTGCCCCGGCATGGGATCGTTGCCCCACTGCGGGTCTGCGGGGGTCATGCCCGCTTTCGACTGATCCTCTTGCGGGTCGCGGCCAAGCTTTGAATAGCTGGCCTTGGTGCCGTGCACCGAAAATCGCAGGCCATGATCATGCCTGGTTTGCGACATATGCAAAGTCACCCGACGGGTTGGATAGACGAGCGTGGCACGTGCAAAATCGGCCGCCCCACCGCCGGGTTTCAACACTGCAAGATCCGCGCTGATGGCCAAGGGCATGCCAAACAGGACCAGCACCTGATCGACAAGATGCGGCCCCAAATCCTGCCAAACTCCAGCATCGCGCCGGTCTTTCCAACGCGTGCCGATGCCAGGACGAAATCGGTCGAAGTGACTTTCATATTCGACGATATCACCCAACTGGCCGGTTTCGACCAATGAACGCAATGTCAGAAAATCGCTGTCCCAGCGCCGATTGTGGAATATCGACAGCAGCGTGCCGGCGTGCCGTGCCCGTTCGGAAATTTCGCGGGCCTCGGCCAATGTCGGGGCAAACGGTTTGTCGATCACGACATGCTTTCCGGCGGCAATCGCGGCCAGTGCGTGTTCGGCATGAAGATGATCGGGCGTTGCCAGCACCACCAGCGACACGGCGGGATCGGCCAGCACCTCGGCATAGCGCGTGACCGGTCGGACTTCCGGGAAGCCCGCGCGAACCTCATCCCCGCGCGAGGTCACAATGGCGGACAATTCCAGCCCGCCAGTGCTTGTGATGAGTGGAGCATGAAACGCTTTGCCGGCAAGACCGAATCCCACCAGCGCCACCCGGTGTACGCCCGCTGTCGGCATGGTCAGCCCAACTCTGCGGCAGGGATTACCAGCGTGTTGAGCGAATCTGCCGGCAAATCGAGGGTCAGACGTTCGCCGACACATGAAAAAGCGTCGCGTCGTGACAATGGCCTGTATGTTTTTGCCGTCATGGCGATCCCCGGAAGAGTAGAAACGAAGAAGCGGTCAGGGCGCGGGTGCGACCGAGCCACGTTCGATCAGGGTGAAGTCAAGCTGCCGCACGCGCGGTGTTTCGGCAGGGGCACGATCGAGCAGGAATTCGGCAGCCACACGGGCCATGTCCTCGATCGGTTGACGGATCGTCGTCAAATAGGGCCACACCGATTTTGCTACCCAGCTGTCGTCGAAACCGCAGATTGAAACATCTTCGGGAACTTTCAGCCCCAATTCGCGGGCTGCGACCATGATTCCTGCCGCTGAATCGTCATTGGTGGCGAAGATTGCAGTGGGGTAGCGTTTGGCAGACAGCAATTCACGGCCAGCCTCGATGCTGGTTTCAAACAGAAAGCCGCCATAGGCCTCGCCAACCACGGTGCCGGGTTTGAGCTCTTGCAGGCGACCCAGAAATCCCTCGCGGCGTTGACCGGCATCGCCATGATGGATTGGCCCTGTGGCGATGGCAAAGCGACGATGACCGAGCGTCCATAAATAGTCTGCCACGCGTGCACCGGCCGCAACATTGTCCATCCACACGCGCGAAGACCGTTCGGGATCGAGCACAGGAGTTACGCGTGAATAGGGCACGCCGCGCGTTTCCAGATAGTCGAGCACATCGGCATTGTCGGTAATCGGAGGGGTCAGCACCAGCCCATCGACCCGGCTGTGGCGCAGAATTTGATCAAGCTGGCTGATGACCGTTTCGGTAGGCGTCGATGAATCGATGTTGTCGATGCGCAAGTGGTGTTTGGCGCGCACGCATGCGCCATAGACGCCGGCAACAATGGCCATGGTATAATTGGGGCTGGGGTTGTCGAACAGAATGCCCAACGTGAAACTGCGTGCGCCAGCCAGCGAACGCGCGGCCGTATCGGGGACATAGTCCAAGGTTTTGATCGCGGTCTCGACCCGCATCCGCAACTTGGTCGAAATGTGTGGTTCGTTGTTGATGACGCGGGACACGCTTTTCAGCGATACGCCGGCCATTGCGGCAACGTCGGCCATCGTTGCGAAGCTGCGGCCCTGGGCAGATTTGCCGGGGCTGTCTTTGGCGTTTTTGATCATTTCCATCAGCATAATGAACCGGGCCCAGCCGTATTACAAGCCCGTGCGCGGGCGAGGTTGAGCATCCTGTTCCGCCTTTGTAGGCGCTTTCAAAAACGCAGCAAGTAAAATTGTCAGCGCTGTCTTGACAGCGCTGACAATGACGGTGATCATAAGCGAACTGAGACCGGAACAGCGAATTTCCGGCTCGAGGAGAGGGAGGTTTTTTATGAAGTTCTCGCTGTTGGCGGGCGTAGCCGCCATTTTTATCTTTGCTCCGCAGGCCTTTGCCCAAAATGCGGCGCCTGATGCCGCAGCAAAGGCGAGCGACCAGCCGACCATTGGCGACATCATCGTAACCGCCACGCGCGAAAAGACGTTGCTGTCGAAAACGCCTATAGCATTGACCGCGATCACTGGTTCCAGCTTGCGCGACAAGGGCATCGTCAACCCCACTGCGCTGGGCGAGCAGGTTCCCGGCCTTTCGATCGACCGCACCAATGGGTTGCAGATCACTATCCGCGGCGTCACCAGCACCGACGGAACCGAAAAGGGCAACCCTTCGGCCGCATTCCTGCTCGATGGTGTGTACATCGCGCGCCCGCAAGAGGCCGATGTCAGCTTTCAGGATGTCGACCATGTTGAAGTGCTGAAGGGGCCACAGGGCACCCTCTATGGCCGCAACACCACTGCGGGCGTTGTCAATGTCATCACCAACCGCCCGAAGTTCGACAAGCTGAGCTTTGCCGGCAATATTGGCTACGGCAATTACAACACATTCAATGGCGATGCGGTTGTCAACTTGCCTGCGTCGGATTGGGCTGCGTTCCGCCTGGCGGCAAGCTTCGACACCCGCGACAACTACGCCAAGGGCGTCGCCGGCGATCCGAACTACAACAAGAATTTCCGCCAAAACCTGAGTTTGCGTGCACAAGGCTTGTTCAAGCTGGGCGACAACGGCGATTTGCTGCTGCGTGGCAGCTATTCAAAGCTCAAAGGTTCGCGCGATTCGTCGGTTGCCACGGGCAATTTCTTTACCGAAAGCACCGATACCACCAGCGTGGGCAACACCGCGGCCGACAAGGCGCACATCTTCACTTGGGCACCAGTCGCAAACCCGCTGACCAGCACTTTGGCAAGCGCGTCGTTCAACACGCCGTTGACCTACACCAATCCACTTGATGGCAAGACCTATACGTCTGGCCTTACCGCGCACCAGTACGGCGGAGGGGATCAGAGCTCGACCAAGCCCAATGTCAATGATGTTGCATACAACTTCGACGGCGAATTCAATTACAATTTCGGTCCGGTTAAAGCGACTTATATCGGCTCGATTCGCCAGTACGAGGCTCATGAAAATTCGAACGCGCTGATTGGTGTCAATCTGCCGGCAACATTTGATGGTGATTACACCCAGCAATCGCATGAATTGCGGCTGGCCAGCACGGGGAATGGTCCTTTCAAGATTCAGGGCGGGCTTTATTACTTCCGCGAGGAATCCCGCATTGCTTACTTTATCTTTGGCTTGGCGCCGTTTGCGTTTGGCAATACGTTTATCTATGGTTTTCCGCAGCATACCGTGTCTGCAACCAAGGGCGCGTTTACCCAGGCCACGTACAAGCCTGCGGAGCATCTGCGGTTGACCGCAGGGTTGCGTTATACTTCCGACGACCTCAATCGCTACGGCCATACCGTGCACATCAATTCACTCGGCGGCCAGCCGCTCATCGGTGGCCAGTATTCGCTCGATCCGGCAACGCCAGATGGCGCGGGCGGGCCGACCGTCGGCTCTGGTCGCAGTTATGTCAACGATGGCGATATCAAGAGCAAGAAGGCCACATGGCGTCTCGGGTTTGATGCAGATGTGGTTGGTGGCCTGCTTTATGGCTCGATCGCGTCGGGCTACAAGGAAGGTGGCTTTGGCGATGGTTGTTCAACCGGCGGGGCAGGGCAATCGCTGGTCAGCGCGCGTGGTGAACGCTGCGATTATTCCACTGTAGTCACCGGCACCACCAATCTGAAATATGCCGATCAGCACGCGGTTTATTATCAGCCGGAAACCTTGATTGATTACGAACTGGGTTTCCGTGGCCGTGTTGCTCCGGGTGTAAAGATCGACACCAACCTGTTTTATTATGATTACAAAAACCTGCAATTGAGCGCGATCATTCCGGTGAACGGTGCACAGCAGACTGTCACCACCAATGCCGGCAAGGCTTCGGTGCTGGGTTGGGAATTCGAAACCCAGTTTAATCCGGTCGCAAATCTGAATGCGGTGGTGGGTGTCGATCTGACCAACGGTCATTATCGCCAGTTCTGCCCCAGCGGCCTTACGGCTGCGGGTGCGTGCGGTGCGAATTCGCGTGGCCAGCTGGCCGATTACGCGGGGCAGAAGCTGGATCGCACGCCGAGCAGCGTTTTCTATGCCAATCTGTCTTATGCGGTACCGGTGGCGGACGGTAACGTGACATTTTCTGCCGGAACGCGGGTTTCCTCGGCCTATTACGTAACAATTTTTGGCGACAACGGTTCCTATTGGGCCCGGCTGAAGACACCGTCACAGTCGAAGACCCAGGCCAGCCTGACATATAACGCGCCGAACAACCTGTGGTATGCGACTGCGTTCGTGAAAAACATCGAGAACAAGTTGAGCGTTGTCACGGGCAGCGCCAGTTCGATCACGATGTCCGATCCGCGCACGTTTGGCATGCGGGCGGGCTTCCGGTTCTGATGTCCGGGCCCCTACGGTCCGGCTGGTCCGGACTGCCAGGCTGAACACAACGGGGTGGTCGCGGCAATCGCCGCAGCCACCCCGTCAATTGTTGGTATTTCTGAGCCCTCGATACAGAAATGGTGAGATCATGATGAAACTGCGCGCCGCCTTGTCGGCTTCTACCTGTACCACGGCCGCCATGTTGGCATTGCTGTTGCCGATTGCCGCCAAGGCCGACACATCTGCCGAAGTGGCAGCGGCAAAGGCGCACGCACAGGCGGTAGTGGCCACGATGACGCTCGCTGAAAAAACCGTGCTGACCGTTGGCATCATGCCGTTGCCGTTCTGGCCGGCAACCAAAGTGCCGGCCGAAGCCATTCCCGGCGCAGGCTATGTTCCAGGGGTTGAACGGCTGGGAATTCCGGCTTTGTTGGAAACCGATGCCAGCCTTGGCGTCGCATGGATTGGCGGTCTTCGCAAAGATGGTGCAACGGCTTTGCCCTCGGGCCTTGCCCAGGCGGCGAGCTGGAACCCGGATGTGCTCTATCGTGGCGGTGCGATGATCGGGGCAGAGGCGCGGGCCAAAGGTTTCAACGTGCTTCTGGCGGGTGGTGCAAACCTGACCCGCGATCCACGCAACGGGCGCACCTTTGAATACCTGTCCGAAGATCCTCTGCTGACCGGTACGCTTGTGGGCGCAGCGATCAGCGGTATTCAGTCGAACCATATCATTTCCACGATCAAGCATTTCGCGCTCAATGGACAGGAAACCGGGCG
>CAIPWG010000520.1 GCA_903868655.1 uncultured Sphingomonadales bacterium | reverse complement strand
CGCGGTGGACGGCCCGACTTCGCCGCCCAGCGCAAAGCCCTGTACCAGTCGAAACAGCACCAGCAGGATCGGCGCAGCAATCCCGATCTGGGCATAGCCGGGGGTGAGTGCGAGACCGAAAATGGCCACGCCCATCAGCGCAAAACTGACAATCATCGCCGGTTTGCGCCCGACCCGATCGCCATAAGCGCCGAGCACCAGTCCGCCCAGCGGCCTCGTAACAAAACCGATGCCAAATGTCGCAAGCGCATAGAGCAGCCCGTGCGAAGTCTGGCTGGCGGGAAAAAACGTATGGCCAATCTGCACGGCAAAAAACGAAAAGGTCAGGAAATCATAGAATTCCAGCGCATTGCCGACGCCGACGGCGGCAACATGTTTCACCAACGCGTGGCCCGGTTGTTCGTTGGTGTCGTGCGTTGTCGCCAGCACTGGTAATCTTCCCTGAAAAATGCCCTCGGGCCATGCGGTAGCAGGGCGCAATATGGGCAGAACCTGCCTGCAAAGGCAATCGCGTGCTGCTCAGTCGTACTCCACTGCAGCACACAATTGCGCAACTTCTGCTTCGGTGTTGTAGTAGTGGACCGAGGCGCGCACCATCGCCGGCGGGGGGCTGCCGTTCGGAACGATCCGGGCCGGTGCGGGTGCGGCCACGGACGTGTTGATGCCGCGTGCGCGCAACCTGCGGTTCAGCGCCGTGGTCTCCTCATTTTTCTTGGTGAACGTCACAATCCCGCTGCGAACTGTGCCGGTGTCGTGCACGAAAACCCCGGGGATTGTCTGCAACTGATCGCGCAGCATTCCCGACAGATGCGCGATCCGGCTGCCAATCGCGTCAAGCCCCCAGGCAAGCGCATAATCAGCGGCCACGCCCAGGCCAATCCGACCCGCAACGAAGCTTTCCCAGTTTTCAAATCGCCGCGCATCGGGGCGAATGGTGAAGGCATCGATTGCGGTCAAAACGGCAGCATGTTGATCGAGGAGCGGCGGCTCAAGCCGTTTGATCAGATTGCGGCGCACATACAGGAATCCGGTGCCGCGCGGCGCGCGCAGAAACTTGCGCCCGGTGGCAGACAACATGTCACAGCCGATCGCGTCGACATCGACAGGCATCTGGCCGATGCTCTGGCACGCATCGAGCAGATAGGGCACCCCATATTCCCGGGCGATCACCCCGACTGCGGCGGCGGGGTTGACCAGGCCATTGTCGCTGGGAACGTGGGTCAGTGCGATCAGGCGGACGCGCGCGTCGATCATCCGGCGCAATGCCGGAATGCTTATTTGACCATGCTCGTCATCGGGCACAATGTCGATCTGCACGCCGGTGCGGCGTGCCATCTGCAGTAAAGCGATGATATTGCTGGCATATTCGCATCGGCCAATCAGGATGCGGTCACCTGCTGTGAAAGTCTGCGCGTAAAATGCCATGTCCCACGCGCGTGTGGCATTTTCGATCAGCGCAACTTCGTCGCGTGCACATCCAATAAGCGCCGCCACCGCATCATAGGCATGTTCGATCTGCGGCACGGCCTCGGCAGCGGCCTCATACCCGCCGATAGTCGCTTCGCGCCGCAAATGGCCAATGACCGCATCGGTGACCTGGGCGGGTGGCAATGCAGCCCCGGCATTGTTGAAGTGCACGACATGCGCACAGCCAGGGGTGTCGGCGCGGGCGCGCGCAATGTCGATATCGATCACGACGCTGGCCGTTGCGGCGCAGGCGCCAGCAAGGCCTCGATCGCCAGCCCGATACCCAGCAATGCCCGATCCGAACCTGCCGGACCGTCGAGTTCGATCGCCACCGGCAGGCCTCTGGCCAGGCGCGCGGGCAAGACCAGCCCGGGCAGACCGGCGGTGCTGCCCGGTGCGATGTTGCGCCCCATGACACTGGTAAAGGGTATATCGTCATCACCGATGCGCACGGTCGCGTCGGCACCAATCGGGGTCGCAGGCGCCATCGTGACCGGCAACACCATGGCGTCGAGCCGGTTATCGGCAAACCATTGGGCCATCAGCGCCCGCAAAGCCGGCAGATGGACATCGCGTGCCGCGGCATACGTGCTTTCGGGAATCGCCGCGGGAGCACCGGGCAGCGCGAAATGCGCGAGCACCGCCATGACATCGGGGCTGACTTGCGCCAGCATTGTGTCGAGGCTGATCGTGGCGCCCGATGCGGCGAGCCACGCGGCCAACGAAGGCACGACATCGTGGACCTGTACGGGCAGCGTGATTGCCTCGATCAATCCGCCCAAGTCCGGCAGATCAGCCTCTACCAGAGTCACGCCCGCATCGCGCAAGCGTGCCAGCACCGTTTCGACTTCTGCCGCCAGCGCAGGGTCCAATCCGGCAAAGAAATAGTCGCGGGCTAGGCCGAGACGCAGATTGGCCAGCGGATGCGGCGCAATCGGCGCGGTATCGCCAGTGATGACGGTGTCAAACAGGATCAGATCGGCGACACTGCGGGCGTGGGGGCCGATCTGGTCGAACAGCGGGGAAATCGGCGCGCACCCGTCGCTCGGATAGCGCCCGGTGGTCGGACGAAACCCGGCGATGCCACACAAGGCGGCGGGGACCCGGATCGATCCCTGGGTATCCTCGGCCAGGCCCAGCGGCGCCATGCCCGCCGCCACGGCGGCCGCCGTGCCACCGCTGCTGCCGCCGGGAATGCGCGAGGGGTCCCAGGGATTGCGTACCGGCCCGAATGCCAGATTGGTGCTGGTCCAGCCCAACGACAATTCGTGCAGATTGGTCTTGCCCAGCACATAGCCACCGGCGGCACGCACTTTGGCAACCACGCTGGCATCGCAGGTGGGGTGAAAATCGCGCAGGGCGTTGGTTCCCGCGGTGGTGGGCAAGTCTGCGGTATTGATGCTGTCTTTCACCGGCACCGGCAGTCCGTGCAGCGGCCCCAGCACGTTGCCTGCCGCACGCCAGGCATCGGCGGCACGCGCTGCGGCGCG
>CAIPWG010000519.1 GCA_903868655.1 uncultured Sphingomonadales bacterium | reverse complement strand
GCATGCTGATCCGCGAACAATTCGGGCTTTTGGCATCATTGCCGTGGTTTGAGGCCGCGTTGAAGGTGCATCCCGATGATCCGGCTTTGCTGGACGCTTATGCGTCAACTCTGGGTGATTTGGGCGATTATCGGGCGATGCTGATCGTTGCGCGCAAACTGGCCGAAGTCGATCCCCATAACCAAAGGCCTCGGTTGATGGAGGCGGTACTGGCGGCGCGCGCGGGGCAGACCGAACTGGCGCGATCGATCCTGCAGCGCACCGGCACAGCGTTTCGTGACATGCCGGCTGCCATTCTGTTGACCGGAGTGCTCGAATATCGCGTGGGCAACTATGATGTGTCGGCCAATGTGCTTGAACATCTGGTCAATGTGCAGCCCGACAATGCGGTAGCGCGGCATGTTCTGGCGCGTGCGTTGGCAGCCAAAGGCAGTTGGCGGCGGCTGGTTGATCTGTTCGATGGCGATGTCGCCGCCGGGCGGGGTGGGCCGGATATGGTCGCCCTGGTCGGGCAGGGATGGTTGCAGCTGGCCAGTCATGAGACCGCGGAACGCAGCCGGGCCGCATTGGACAGAGGCCACGCGCTGATGACGCAAGCCGCAGGCATGCACGGTACCGGTGCCGGTGCTCCGCTGTTCAGCGACGGTGCGCCATCGGTGCTCGCGGTGCGTTATGGCGAAAACCCCCGCGCGGCGGCCAACACCATACCGTTGATCCGCGCCTTGCTGTCCAGCAATCAGGCCGAGCTGGCGCAACCCGTGGCCGATCGGTTGCGCGATGCCAATGCGGGCAATGTGGATGCGCAATTGGTTGCAGGCGATGTGCGGATGATGCGCGGCGACACACGCGGTGCTTTGATGGATTACGGCCACGCCGCCGCAATCTGTTTCAACGAGCCGGTGCTGGTGCGGATGGATGCTGCGTTGCGCGCGACTGGACAGGCGGCGCAAGCCGACGCGATGACTTCGCGCTTCCTGGCACAAAATCCGGAAAGCGCGGTCGCGATGACACTGCTGGCAGCGGGCTGGGCCAACAATCCAAACCGCGCGCGCGATTTGATTGCGTTGCGGCGAGCCATGCTGGCGCGCGGGGCTGAAACGCCGATACCACAAGCCCTCTCGACAGCAGCACATCCATCGGGCTAGGCGTATTTCAATCGATCGATTAAACGGTCGTCTGCAATACGGAGAGTTGGATATGCCCGGTGCGCTCGAAGGTTTGACCGTGCTCGAATTTGCCGGCATCGGCCCCGGTCCGTTTGCCTGCATGATGCTTGCCGATCACGGTGCGCGGGTCATTCGGATCGAGCGGCCGGGCAATGCCGGGCGGTTTGGCGATGCGGGCAATCGCGATATTCTCAACCGCAATCGAGAACGGATCGCATTTGATCTGAAAGACCCGGCCGCGCTAGCCCAGATCCGCGAATTGGTGCGCAATGCCGATGTCATCATCGAAGGTTATCGCCCGGGGGTGATGGAACGGTTGGGACTTGGGCCGGATGTGCTGCTGGCGGAAAATCCCCGGTTGGTGTTTGGCCGCATGACAGGCTGGGGCCAAGATGGGCCGATGGCGCCTTTGGCCGGGCATGATATCAATTATATTGCGCTGTCGGGCGCGTTGCACACATACGGCCCTGCTGGCGGAAAGCCGGCGTTTCCGGTCAACGCAGTGGGCGATTTCGGCGGGGGCGGGATGCTCATGGCGTTTGGCGTGCTGGCGGCGGTGTTTTCGGCGCAGCGCACCGGGCAGGGGCAGGTGGTTGATTGCGCGATGGTCGATGGAGCGGCGATCCTGTCGGCGATGACCTGGAGCTTTTTCGGCAATGGCCAGTGGCGCGATCAGCGCGGGGTCAACTTGCTTGATGGCGGCACGCATTTTTATGACACATATGAAACGGCAGATGGCAAATGGATCTCGATCGGTTCAATCGAACCGCAGTTTTATGCGTTACTGCTGGAACGCACCGGGCTGAACGACGATCCCGATTTTGCACGGCAGATGGATCCGTCGGCATGGGGGCCGCTGAAAGCCAAAGTGGCAGCCTTGTTCCTGACCCGCACGCGTGAAGAATGGTGCGCCTTGCTTGATGATACCGATGCCTGCTTTGCCCCGGTGCTGAGCCTGAGCGAAGCGCCGCATCACCCGCACAACGCCGCGCGCGGTACATTTGTCGAAGATCAGGGCATGATGATGCCCGCACCTGCACCGCGCTTTTCAGCCACCCCTGCGCCGCGCCCGACGCTGGCGGGCAAAGCCTCTGCCTGACATTGCCCGTGGATAGGCGAGGCATGGGGGCTTGCCGCGCCGCGTGGGGGCGATAAAGCCCGGGCGGTGAGCGCAGCCATTGTCATCGGGGCCAATCCAAACGGCACCCCGGTGCGGATCGATATCGAGGAACTTCTGGCGACCCGCCTGCTGGTGCAGGGCAATTCCGGGTCGGGAAAGTCGCATCTGCTGCGCCGCTTGCTCGAACAGAGTGCGCAACTGGTGCAACAAGTGGTTATCGATCCCGAAGGCGACTTTGTGACGCTGTCGGATCGATATGGCCATGTGGTCGTTGATGGCGCTGCTTATGATCCAGCTGAAATCGTCCGGCTCGCGGCGCGTATCCGTACGCACCGGGCGTCATGCGTACTCGCGCTCGACGGGCTTGATCTTGAGGCGCAGATGCGATGTGCCGCGGTGTTTCTCAACACCTTGTTCGATGCTCCGCGCGATGAATGGTATCCGGTGCTGGTGGTAGTCGACGAAGCACAGATGTTTGCCCCGGCCGCTGCAGGGGATGTGTCTGACGAAGTGCGCCGCTTATCGCTTGGTGCGATGACCAATCTGATGTGCCGGGGGCGCAAACGCGGCTTGGCTGGGGTAATTGCCACGCAACGTCTGGCCAAACTGGCGAAGAATGTCGCGGCCGAAGCTTCGAACTTTCTGATGGGACGCACCTTTCTCGACATCGATATGGCGCGTGCGGCCGATCTGCTGGGCATGGAGCGGCGCCAGGCCGAGGCTATCCGCGATCTGGAGCGCGGCCATTTTCTCGGGCTTGGCCCCGCGATCGCCCGACGCCCGGTGTCGGTGAAGATCGCCGATGTAGAAACCCGCGCGCGCAATGTCATTCAGGGGCTGATGCCGCTGCCTGACATGGCGGGTGGAGCGATGGACGATCTGGTGCTGGCCGAAACCGCGGAAACAGGGCGCGCCTTTGTTTTCGATGAACCCGAACCGATCAATGCCAGCGCGCTGATCGAGCAGATTGCCGAAGCCGGCCCCCTGGCCGAAAAAGTTGAACCGCCGGCTGAACCCAGCCTGTTCGCCGCCGAGGAAGAGGCTGCGACGATCGCGCAGATCCTGACTGACATGGCGGCAGAACCGGACTGTACTTTTCAGGCCCCGGCGCAGCTCTTTCAGGATTTCACCGTGCGCTGCCGCATGGCGCGGATTTTGCCAGGCGCGATCGACCTGGCTTCCTTTCGCCGGCGGTTCGCGATGGCGGTGGCGGGCATTCCAAACGATGCCGCGCCGCAATGGCGGCAGGTGGTGGCGCTGGGCCGCGATGTGCCCGATGATCTGCTGGCCCCGTTCATGGTCTTGGCAGTGGCGGCCATCGAAGGCGCACCGTGCCCGGATGATGATCATCTGGCGGTGATCTATGGCACGCGGTCGGCTGGCCGGATTCGCCGATTGCTCGATCATCTGGAAAAGCAGCGTCTGATCGTGGTCCGCACAGACTACGGCGGGCGCCGCTCGGTCGGCATTCCGGCGCTGGGCGTGCTGACCCAACCCTGTTGATACAGTGTGGCGAGCACAAGTTGCGCCAGCACCGATTGACAAGTCTGCGCACACCGGCAAGTTTGCGAAAGGGGGCGCGGGCAAGGCGGACCGCGATTTGCGTGCGTTGTTTATCCCCTTCGATACGTATGCGGTTGGACTTTGCCGAAACCCTCGCGCAAAGACATCAGCAACCGGCATAAGCCGATGATCAGAGAGGAACCCGATGGCACTTGCCCCGTCCGCCCGAAGCAACGGCACCGATTCCCATGCGGATGGCAGCGCGCACATCAATGCGCCTGAATTGCAGGTGTTTGTGATTGCGTTGTTCTTTATCTTCGGCGGTATTACGTCGTTGAACGATGTGATCATTCCCAAGCTGAAAGAGCTGTTCACGCTCAATTACATGCAGGCGATGCTGGTGCAGACCGCGTTTTTTGCGGCCTATGCGATCATCGGCATTCCCGGGGCCGCGATCGTAAAAAAAGTTGGCTACATGCGTGGTGCAGCAATCGGGTTGTTGACCATGATGGCGGGCTGCATCCTGTTCATTCCGGCATCGAACAGCGCGACGTTTGTGCTGTTTCTGGCGGCGTTGTTCGTGCTGGCCAGCGGTGTTACGATCGTTCAGGTCGTTTCAAACCCGCTGATTTCGCTGCTCGGGCCGGCGCGTACTGCGGGTAGCCGCCTTACTTTTGCCCAGGCGTTCAATTCGCTGGGCACCACGATTTTTCCGATTGTCGGCTCGCTGCTGATGCTGGG
>CAIPWG010000518.1 GCA_903868655.1 uncultured Sphingomonadales bacterium | reverse complement strand
GCGCCTTCGACCAGCAACAGGCGTGACGCGGTGGTGCGGTTGGGGGTCGACAAGACCATCAATCCGCCTTTGGCCAGCGCACCGGCGAGAGCCGCAACAAACACGGCCTTGTCGGCGACATGTTCGATCACTTCCATCGAGGTGACCAGGTCAAACCCGGTCAGATCCATCGCCGCGACATCACCGCAGCGATAGGTGATCGACAGGCCGCCAGCTGCGGCATGCGCGCTCGCCACCCGAATATTGTCGGAGGCCGCGTCCACCCCGGTAACCTCCGCGCCCAGCCGCGCCAAAGGTTCGGTCAGCAGGCCTGCGCCACACCCGACATCGAGCGCGCGCCGGCCGAGCAGCGGACGCATTGTGCTGCGTTCGGCGCCGAAATGTGTATCCACTGCGTTGCGGATGAAACCCAGCCGTACCGGGCTGAGCCGATGCAACATCGCCGACGAACCTGCCGGATCCCACCAGTCATCGGCCAGCTTGCCGAAATGCGCGGCTTCTTCGGGGCGAATCGTGGCCGGAATCGGTGTTGCATTGCTCATCCCCCACCCCTAAAGCGCGCGGCGGACACGGTCCATTGGCCGTACGGGAAATAATCTTTCACAGCTTGGAGCAATCGCGTGGCCCGCATCGTGATGAAATTCGGCGGCACTTCGATGGCCGGCACCGAGCGAATCCGCCGCGTGGCGCGGATTGTGCAGCGCCAGCAGGCCGCCGGACACGAAGTGGCGGTGGTGGTTTCAGCGATGGCTGGCGAGACCGACCGGCTGGTCAATTTTTGCCGCGAGGCCAGTGCGCTTTACGATCCGGCCGAATATGATGTGGTGGTCGCCAGTGGCGAACAGGTGACTTCGGGCCTGTTGGCAATGCATTTGCAGGCGCTGGGGTGCAAGGCACGATCGTGGCTGGGGTGGCAATTGCCGATCCATACCGACGATGCAGCATCGAAGGCACGCATCGAAGGAATCGATTCGCAGGCATTGCTGGCCTCCATGGCTGCAGGCGAGATCGCAGTGATCCCGGGGTTCCAGGGTTTGTCCGATGCGAACCGGATCACCACGCTGGGCCGGGGTGGTTCCGATACGTCGGCCGTTGCCGTGGCGGCGGGGATCAAGGCCGATCGCTGCGACATCTATACCGATGTTGACGGGGTCTATACCACCGACCCGCGGATCGTCGCAAAGGCGCGCAAGCTGAAGAACGTGACTTACGAGGAAATGCTCGAACTCGCCTCGGTCGGATCGAAAGTGCTGCAAACCCGATCCGTCAGCCTGGCGATGAAGGAAAAAGTGCGGGTTCAGGTGTTGTCGTCGTTCATCGACGAAACCGCGCCTGCCGCCGATACCCTGCCCGGCACGATGATCGTGTCTGATGAAGAACTTGAGGGCCTTGATATGGAACGCCAACTGATCACCGGGATCGCCGCTGACAAGAACGACGCCAAAGTTATCCTGACCGCGGTGCCCGATCGTCCGGGCGCGGTGGCGTTGATTTTCGGCCCGCTGGCCGAAGCCAATATCAACGTCGACATGATTATCCAGAATGTCGGTCGTGCCGATACCGATACCGACGTGACGTTTACCGTGCCGCAGGCCGATCTCGAACGCACCAAAGCCGTGCTCGAAGCCAACCGGCCCGGCATCGGCTACGAAAAATTCAGCACCGACCCCAAAGTGTCGAAAATCTCGGTGGTCGGGGTTGGGATGCGCAGCCACGCCGGAGTGGCAGCAACGATGTTCAAGGCGCTGGCAGATCGTGCGATCAACATTCAGGCGATCAGCACGTCGGAGATCAAGGTTTCGGTACTGATCGATTCGGATGAGACCGAATTGGCGGTGCGCGTGTTGCACACCGCCTATGGGTTGGATGCCGAATAAGCCGCCCCACCCGACCCTGCCCCGACGGGGCAGGGCCAGATAGGCGCCTCGGTTACTTCACGTCAAAGCGGTCGGCCTCCATCACTTTGGTCCAGGCCTTGACGAAATCGGCGATGAACAGGCCTTGTGCGTCGTCGGTGGCATAGGCTTCGGCCAAAGCGCGCAATTGCGAATTGGAACCAAAGATCAGATCGGCGCGGCTGGCGTTCAGCTTGGCTGCTCCGGTCTTGCGGTCATGGGCCGTGAATGTGCCACCCGGCGTTTCGCGCCAGTCATCGGTGGTGCTCGATGCCAGCAGGGTGCGGAAAAAGTCGTTGCTCAGCACGCCGACCCGGTCGGTAAAGACGCCCAGTTCGCTGCCGCCGGCATTGGCGCCCAAGACACGCAAGCCGCCCACCAGTACGGTCATTTCCGGCGCGCTCAGACCCAGCAATTGCGCCCGATCGACCAGCAGTTCTTCCTCCGAGCGAAGCAGAACCCCCTCGCGGTAATTGCGGAACCCATCAATTTTGGGTTCGAGTACCGCAAAAGAAGCGGCATCGGTCTGTGCCTCGGTGGCATCGGTACGCCCCGGAGTGAACGGCACGCTGATCGTGTGCCCCGCGGCTTGCGCTGCGGCCTCGATGGCAGCCACGCCGCCCAGCACGATCAGATCGGCCAGACTGACATGCTTTGTGCCGGTGTTGAACGCCGCCTGGATCGCCTCGAACACGGTCAGTGCCTTGGCCAGTTCGGCCGGATCATTGACTGCCCAGTTCTTTTGCGGAGCCAGCCGGATGCGTGCACCGTTGGCACCTCCGCGCTTGTCCGAACGGCGATAGGTCGAGGCTGAGGCCCAGGCAGTTGCCGCCAGGCGCGAAATGCTCAGCCCACTGGCCAGGATCTGCACTTTCAAGCTGGCAATGTCGGCCGCATCGATCAGCGGGTGCTCGGCCGCTGGCACGGGGTCCATCCAGATCCGCGGTGCAGCAGGCGCCTCTTTGCCAAGATAGCGCACGATCGGGCCCATATCGCGATGGGTCAGCTTGAACCACGCTTCGGCAAACGCTGCCGCCAGTTGGTCAGGGTTTTGGTGATACCGTTCCGAAATCCCACGATAAGCGGGATCGGCAATCAGCGCGATGTCGCTGGTGAACATCATCGGCTGATGCCGCAGCGCCGGATCATGCGCATCGGGCACCGTGCCCGCACCTTGGTCACCTTTCGGCTTCCACTGGTGAGCACCGGCCGGGCTCTTGGTCAATTCCCAGTCATAGCCGAACAGCGCATCGAAATAGCCGTTGTCCCAGTGCACCGGGTCGGTTGTCCATGCGCCTTCGAGCCCGCTGGTGATCGCATCGATACCGTGACCAGTGCCATGCGCGCTGATCCAGCCCAATCCCTGCTCGGTGATCGGTGCGGCTTCGGGCTCCGGGCCCAGCAGGGCAGCATCGCCATTGCCATGTGCCTTGCCAAATGTATGTCCGCCAGCGATCAGCGCCACGGTTTCGGCATCGTCCATCGCCATGCGGGCAAAGGTTTCGCGGATGTCGCGCGCCGAGGCGAGCGGATCGGGCGTGCCGTTGGGGCCTTCTGGATTGACGTAGATCAGGCCCATCTGCACCGCGCCCAGCGGATCGGCCAGTTCGCGATCGCCGCTATAACGTTCATCGGCCAGCCATTGGCTTTCCGGGCCCCAGTCGATGTCGGTTTCGGGTGCCCAGATGTCTTCGCGCCCGCCGCCAAAGCCGGCAGTTTGCAGCCCCATCGATTCGAGCGCGCAATTGCCCGCCAGGATCATCAGATCGGCCCAGCTCAGCGCGCGGCCATATTTCTGCTTGATCGGCCAAAGCAGCAGCCGAGCCTTGTCGAGATTGACATTGTCGGGCCAGGAATTGAGCGGGGCAAACCGCTGGTTGCCAGTGCCGGCTCCGCCGCGCCCGTCATGGGTGCGATAGGTGCCCGCGCTGTGCCACGCCATGCGGATGAACAGCGGACCATAGTGACCGTAATCAGCGGGCCACCATTCCTGGCTGTCTGTCATCAGTGCAAAGATATCGGCCTTCACCGCATCAAGGTTGAGCGCCTTGAACGCGGTGCGGTAATCGAAATCGGCGGGCATCGGGTCGATCGCACGCGGATGCTGCGCCAGGATCGAAAGATCGAGGCGGTTGGGCCACCACAGCGCATTGGCCATAGCGGTGCGGCTGGTGCCGGCATGAAAGGGGCATTGGCTGGGGGCGTTCATCGTGGTTTCCTTCGCTCAAGGGGCGAATGCCGGGTTAGCTTCTATGGGTTAATCGATAAAACGAGTTAAAATCGTCATAGACATCGACTTGATCGATTACGGTGCTATGCGGCTCTTGCCCAGTCTTGCGACCCACCGTAAAGGGACGCGCAGCGGCTGTTCGGGACAGGAACGTCCTGACACGCTCTCAGGAACGATCGATATCATGACCGCCTATCCAAAGACAGCAGCCCTCATGGCGCGCGGCGCCGAATTTCTGGGTAGCGAGCACGCAATCCTGTGTGGCGCGATGAGCTGGGTCTCGGAACGCAATCTGGTTTCGGCGATCAGCAATGCCGGCGGCTTTGGCGTAATTGCATGTGGCGCCATGACTCCCGCGCTGCTCGACGCTGAAATCACTGCGACCCGCACGCTTACCGACAAGCCGTTTGGCGTAAACCTGATCACGATGCACCCGATGTTGTTTGATCTGATCGCAGTGACAGCCAAGCATAAAGTCAGCCATGTCGTGCTGGCCGGGGGCATTCCGCCCAAGGGCAGTATCGAAGCGATCAAGGCCTATGGCGCCAAGGTGCTGGTGTTTGCGCCGACGATTGCACTGGCCAAAAAACTGTTTCGCAGCGGCGCCGACGCGCTGGTGATCGAAGGCAGCGAAGCGGGCGGTCACATCGGTCCGGTGTCGACCGGGGTGCTGGCGCAGGAATTCCTGCCCGCGCTGGCCGAAGAGCATATCGTGTTTGTGGCCGGTGGTATCGGTCGTGGCGAAGCAATGGCGGGCTATCTCGAAATGGGTGCCGCAGGCGTGCAACTGGGGACGCGCTTTGCCGCCGCCAGTGAATCGATTGCACACGCGAATTTCAAAAAGGCGTTTTTCCGCGCCAATGCGCGCGATGCGATTGCGTCGGTTCAAGTCGATCCGCGTTTGCCAGTGATCCCGGTGCGGGCGTTGAAGAACAAGGGAACCGAGGAATTCACCGCCAAGCAGATCGAAGTTGCCCGCGCGTTGGATGCCGGTGATCTCGATATGGGTGCAGCGCAACTCGAGATCGAACATTTCTGGGCTGGTGCGCTGCGTCGCGCGGTGGTCGATGGTGATGTCGAACGCGGGTCGATCATGGCGGGGCAATCGGTGGGATTGGTGACCGAAGAATTGCCGGTGGCCACGATCATCGCCAATCTGTTGAGCGAATGCGAAGTGGCGCGGGCCAAACGCCTCGAATTGGCGTGAGGCGCTGACCGGGCTCAATCAGGATACTCATCGCATGATGCATCGCGCCTCGCTCGGGTTTGTGTTTGTTGTCGTGCTGATCGACATGCTGGGGTTCGGCATTGTCATCCCGGTCCTGCCGGGTTTGATCATGAGTCTGGCGCATGTCTCGGTCAGCGTGGCGGCGGGCTATGCCGGCTGGCTCAGCGCCGGGTACGCGATGATGCAGTTTGTCTGCGCGCCGATCATCGGCAACTTGTCTGATCGGTTTGGCCGACGTCCGGTGATGCTGGTGGCAGTGCTGGCGCTGGGGCTAGATTACCTGTTGCAATGGGGCGCGCCAGTGTTCGGCTGGTTGATCGTCGGCCGTTTGCTGGCGGGGGTGACCGGGGCAAGCTTTTCCGCTGCCTATGCCTACATCGCCGACATCACTCCGCCCGAAAAGCGCGCGGCCAGCTTTGGCCTGGTCGGGCTGGCATTCGGGTTGGGTTTTGTGATCGGCCCAGCGCTTGGCGGAATGCTCGGTTCAATCGAGCCGCGCCTGCCGTTTCTGGCGGCTGCGGTGCTGGCGCTGGCCAATTTCCTGTTTGGTCTGGTGTTCCTGAAAGAATCCCTCGGGTTTGAAAACCGCCGTCCGTTTGACTGGCGCAAGGCCAATGCGCTGTCAGCCTTGCGTGCGTTGCGCGGCCAGAACAAGACCGTCTTGTGGTTTGTCGCAGCCCTGGGCGTGTGGCAACTGTCGCATATCGTCTATCCGGCGGTGTGGTCGTATATGGCGATTGCGGCTTATGGCTTTTCCGCAAGGCAGGTCGGCTGGGCGCTGGCGCTGGTCGGGCTGAGTTCGGCCTTGGTCCAGGGCCTGGGTTTGCGCCGCGTGCTGCCACTGCTGGGCGAACGCCGCGCGGTGATGCTCGGTGTGGCAGGGCTTGCCGGGGCAAGCGGATTGTACATGATCGCGACCCAGACCTGGATGGTCTATCTGGCGATCGCAGTCGGATCGCTGGACGGCTTTGTCCAATCCTCGATTTCCGGGCTCAACAGTCGCGCAGTCGATGCGAAGAGCCAGGGTGAATTGCAGGGCGCAGTGCAATCGGTCGGTTCGATCGCGCAAATCGTTGGCCCGCCGCTTTATGCCCTGGCTCTCGAACATTGCAGTGGCCCCGATGCGTGGGTATTTCTGCCGACGATGCCGATGCTGCTATCGACTGTTTTCGGCGTCGCCGCGCTCGCGCTGTTTCTGAAAGGCGCATCCATGCTCGGGGCGGATCACCCTTCCAGCTCGACATCCCAGTAAAGCCAGTCACGCCAGCTGTCGTGCAGGTAGTTGGGCGGAAACGCGCGACCTTTGTCCTGCAATTGCCACGTAGTGGGGCGGATCGGTTCATTGAGCAGGCGCATGTGCGCCTGTTCGGGGGTGCGCCCGCCTTTTTTCATGTTGCACGGGGCGCAGGCCGCGGCGACATTTTCCCACGTTGTGCGCCCGCCCAGCCGGCGCGGCACGACATGGTCGAACGTCAATTGTTCATGGCTGCCGCAGTATTGGCACATGAACTTGTCGCGCAGGAACAAGTTGAACCGGGTGAACGCGGGAAATTCGCTGGGTCGGACATATTGCCGCAGCGCAATGACACTGGGAATTTTCATGTAGAGAGAAGGGCTGTGCACCGCGCGCTCGTACGTCGCGATAATGTCGACGCGTTCGAGGAACACCGCCTTGATCGCGGTTTGCCAGGGCCACAGGCTGAGTGGATAGTAGCTGAGCGGAGTATAGTCCGCGTTCAGCACCAAGGCCGGGCAGTTCGACAAATGCCTGCTGTTGCCGTGACCGGCGAACCCGGCATCGCCCACATAGCGGGACATATCGAAACGCTCGGCGCTATCGCCGCCATGGGGCTTGGCCGCAGCCGCCCTTTCCATTAGCGCCTTGTGAAGCATGCTCCGGACCGGTTGTTCAACGCGCAAGGCCCGCTGCCCCCGCAGGGGCAACCATGAAATATCCGCATGACCGCTTCATGACGCATACGCATCTTGCACCACAGGTGTGAACGGGTCGTCAAGCGCCGATGCGTGCCGTCATGGCAATTGGCCCGAATTTCCACAGATCACCGATTGCCCGCAAGGGCCGCTTGCGTCAGACCGGTACTCACGGTCCGTTGGATCAAGATACCATTCTCAAAGCGCAAGATACCGTTCTCAAAACGAAAGTGCCCTTATGCCCGTGCTGCGCCGTGCTGCGATCCTGTCGACGACCCTTGCGGTGCTTGCGGGCCTGCTGTCGTTTTCCGCTGTCCATGCCGCCGAAACACCTGCTGCGCCCAAAGGGACAGAACACGTGTTCACCGTTCACAATTTCACGACCGAATCCGGGACCGTGTTGCCGGATGCCCGAATTGTCTTCGGCACGTACGGCACGCTGAATGCGGCCAAGGACAATGTGATCCTGGTGCCGTCGCACTACATGGCTGACTGGCATGGCTATGAATGGTTGATCGGCAAAGATCTGGCGCTCGATCCGGGCAAATATTTCATCGTGGCCACCGAAATGTTTGGCAATGGCCGGTCATCGTCGCCCAGCAATACGCCCGAACCCTTGCACGGGCCGCGCTTTCCCGTGACCACGATCCGCGATAACGTGACGATCGTGCATCAACTGCTGGCGCAGACCTATGGCGTGAGCCACGTACGCGCCGTGATCGGGTTTTCGATGGGCGCGCAACAGGCATTTCAGTGGGGCGTCAGCTATCCCGATTTTGCCGACCGGATCGTGGCGACGGCCGGGACCGGGCGCACATATGGCCATGGCATTGTCCGGCTGGAAAGCCAGATTGCCGCGATCACCGCCGACCCGGTGTTTGCAAAGGGCGATTACAAAGCTCCGCCCGAAAAGGGTCTCGAAGCGTTCAATCTGGTATGGACCGCGTGGCTCTATTCGCAGGAGTGGTGGCGCAAGGAACTGTGGCGTGTGGGCGCGCCTGCTGATGTCACGCTGGACAAAGTCATCGCGATGTATCGCACCCAGTTTATCCCGGGCGCCGATGCCAACGATCTGATCTTGCAGATGCGTGCCTGGCAACGCCACGATGTGGGCACAACACCCGGCTTTCACGGCGATACCGAAAAGGCGCTCAAGTCGATCAGAACGCCCTTGCTCTATATGCCCGGCGCCACCGATCTCTATTTTCCGGTCGAAGACGCCCGCTACGAAGCCGCGTTCATCCCCCATGCCACACTGAAACCGATCCCCAGCTTGTGGGGTCATCCGGCAGGCGCGGGCGCCGGGCCGGATGATGGCAAATTCCTCAACGACGCGATCCGCGACTTTCTGAAATAGCACCATCACCCCGGCTGGTGCCACGGTGACGCCGGGGTGCGCCTATTTTGCGTAAGCCAGCACCAGATCGTAAAGAAACGCGCGCCCTTTCAGCAGCGATGCCACTTCGAGGTGTTCGTTCAGCCCGTGGATGCCGTTGAGATCAGGATTGGCCCAGATACCGGGCGCGCCATATGTCGGGATGCCCACCGCTTCGAGATAGATGCCATCGGTGGCACCGGTCGACATGGTCGGCACCAGCGGCACGCCGGGGAAGTAACGCGCGCTCAGCGTTTCGATCGGGCCGATTATTTTGGGGTCCATCGGCGGGGCTTTGGCCAACGGGTGATCGGGATCGTTGGTTGTGACCGTCACACCGGGATCGTTGAACACTTTTGTCAGGCTGGCGTTGATTTCGGCAAAGCTGTGGCCGGGAAAGATCCGGCAATTGACGATCGCGCCCGCGCGCTGGGGCAGCGCATTGGTGGCGTGGCCACCGTCGAGCATCGTGGCCACGCAGGTTGTGCGCAGCGTGGAATGCATGCTGCGATCGTGATCGAGCAAGGCGACCGCCTGTTTGAAGGCCGGACTGTCGGGCGCAGCAGTCGCCACGGTCTGCATTGCCGCACCAATCGGGCCCCCGCGCGCGGCGCCACTGCGCGCGAAAAAGGCGCGGGTGGTATCGTTCAGTTCGGCGGGGAAATCGAAATCGCGCAACCGCAAAAGCGCGTCGGACAGCTGGTAGATCGCGTTGTCGCGCACCGGGATCGAGCTGTGGCCACCGGGGTTGCGGGTTTCGACACGATAGTCCTGTGATGCTTTTTCACCGACTTGCACCGACATTGCGGTAATGTGACCACCTTCGACCAGGCCTTTGCCATCGGTGATGCCGCCACCACCTTCGTTGAGCGCAAATTCGGCATCGATCAGATCACGCTTGTTCTTGGCCAGCCATTGGGCGCCGTTGAACGCACCGCTGGTTTCTTCGCCGCAAGTCAGCGCGAGCTTGAGCGTGCGGCGCAGTTTGACATGCCCGGCCTTGAGCCGCGCGAACGTATCGACCCAGACCGAGACCATCGCCTTGTCATCGAAAGTGCCGCGCGCCCAGAAATAGCCGTTTTCCTCGACCAGCGTGAACGGATCACGGGTCCAGTCCGCGCGCTTGGCTTCAACCACGTCGAGGTGCCCAAGCAGCAGGATCGGCTTTTCGGTTTTCGATGTGCCGGGCAGGATCGCCACCAAGCCGCCCTCTTTGGGATTTTCGGGCGTGGCGAAATAGGTGATCTGTCTGTCGGCGAACCCTGCTGCGGTCAGATGTGCACCCATGCGTTGCGCGGCCAGCGTGCAGCTGCCCGCAGATCGCGTGGTGTTGGTTTCAACCAGTTCCTTGTACGTTGCGCGAAACGCGGCTTCTGTCGGGTCTTCGGTGGCAAAGGCCGAAGTTGACGCCAGCGCTGCCAGGGCCACTCCGGCCAGTATGCGATCGATCATGCATGCTCTCCCCTAGAAAATGTAGGCGTGGATCAGCTCGCCCAGAAACTGCCGTCCGGTCAGCACGGCGCGCACTTCAACGCGTTCATCCAGCCCGTGGACGCCGTTGCCATCGGCATCGCCCCACAGCCCGGGCACACCATATGTCGGAATGCCGGCCGCAGTCAGATACGTGGCGTCGGTATAGCCATTGGCCATTTGCGGGGCGAGCACGACCCCCGGCCAATATTTTGCCACCAGCTTCTGCATCGGTTCCAGCACGGCGGGATCGAGCGGCGGGGGTGGGGGTGATGCGCGCAAGGGCAGGAGCGCGGTCACGCTGACTTCGGGATCGCCGATCGCGCGTTCGAGCGTGTGGCCGATATCCTCTACGCTGTGCCCTGGAAAGATCCGGCAATTGACTGTGGCGCGCGCGCGTTGCGCCAGCGCATTGGCGGCATGACCGGCCTCAAGCATCGTTGCGACGCAAGTTGTGCGAATATTGGCATGCAGAAACGCATCGGTATCGACTTGCCACAGCGCGGCCTTGTCGGCTGGATCGGCGGCAAGCGCCACCATCGCGCGGCCGGTGGCATCGCCGCGCGCCGTGCCCACGGCCTGAAAATAGGCGCGTGTGGTGGCGTTGAATTCCACCGGGAAACGCGTCGCCTCGATCTGATCAAGCGCGTGGGCCAGCTGATAAATGGCATTGTCGGGGCGCGGGGCCGAACTGTGCCCGCCCCGGTTGCGCGTTTCGAGCTGGTACGTGGCGAAAGTTTTTTCGCCGACTTGCACCGTCTGGGCGACAATTGTGCCGCCGGCAGCAACCGGTTTGCCGTTGGTCAGTCCGCCGCCACCTTCGTTAAGCGCAAAGCCGGCGTCGATCAGGTCGCGCTGGTTGGCCGCCAGCCACTGCGCGCCGTTGAACGCGCCATTGGTTTCCTCGCCACAGGTCAACGCCAGCTTGACGGTGCGCTTGGTATGGGCATGTTCGCGGGCCAATTGTGCCAGCACATCGACGAAAATCGCCGCCTGGGCTTTGTCGTCAAATGCACCGCGGGCGTGAAAATAGCCATCGGCTTCGACCAGCGTGAACGGATCGCGCGGCCAATCTTCGCGCCTGGCCTCTACCACATCGATATGCGCGAGCAGCAACAGCGGCTTGAGCGTGGTCGAATGCCCGGGCCAGACCGCGACCAGCCCGCCCTCGCGCGGGTGATCGGGGGCGGCAAACCGGGTGATCTGCTGCTCGCCAAATCCGGCGTTGCGCAAGACATCGGCCATCCGCGCGGCTGCTTGCGTGCAATCGCCATGCGCCAGCGTCGTGTCGGTTTCGACCAGTGTACGATAAGTTGCGCGAAAGCCGGCCATGTCTGGCTCGGGCGCGGCATTCACCAGGCTGGCGGCCAGAATCAGCGGGATCAGGGCAAAGGGCATCGCGCCATCTTGTGCCACCATTTCATCGCCGCACAATGCCCGGCACCGCAGCGCGCGCAGGAATATTTCACCCTGTGCAAAACATGGCGGATTCGCTTGGGATTCCTGTGACAAATGCTATGGCAAAGCCATGGCCAGCACCAACGAAAATATCCCCAACACCAATTCCTATGGCGCGGATTCGATCAAGGTCCTCAAGGGCCTTGATGCCGTGCGCAAGCGCCCCGGCATGTACATCGGCGATACCGATGACGGCTCGGGCCTGCACCATATGGTGTTCGAAGTCTCCGACAACGCCATCGACGAGGCACTGGCCGGGCATTGCGATCTGGTGCTGATCGAACTCAACCCCGACGGATCGGTCTCGGTTGAAGACAACGGGCGCGGCATTCCCACCGGCATTCACACCGAAGAAGGCATTTCTGCCGCCGAAGTGATCATGACCCAGCTCCATGCGGGCGGAAAATTCGAAAACACCAGTGATGACAACGCCTACAAAGTGTCGGGCGGTCTGCACGGTGTTGGCGTCTCGGTGGTCAACGCGCTGTCCGAATGGCTGGAACTGACGATCTGGCGCGACGGCCAGGAGCATTGGATGCGCTTTGCCCACGGCGACGCTGTGGCGCCGCTGATCGAGCGCGGGCCCGCGCCGGTGATCGATGGCAAAGTGAAAAAAGGCACGCGCGTCAGCTTTTTCGCCAGCCATGACACGTTTAAAAACGTCACTGAATTTGATTTCGACAAGTTGGAACACCGCTATCGCGAACTGGCGTTCCTCAATTCGGGCGTGCGCATCCTGTTGCGCGACCGGCGCCATGCCGAAGTCAAGGAACACGATCTCTATTACGAAGGCGGCATCGCCGCTTTCGTCAAATATCTCGACCGCAACAAACAGCCACTGGTGCCCGATCCAATCGCGATCAGCGCCGAACGCGATGGCGTGGGCATCGATGTCTCGCTGCAATGGAACGACAGCTACTATGAAAACGTGCTGTGTTTCACCAACAACATCCCGCAGCGCGACGGCGGCACTCACCTCGCCGCATTCCGCGCCGCGCTGACCCGCACCATCAACAACTACGCCGAACGTTCGGGCCTGCTGAAAAAGGAAAAGGTCACGCTGTCGGGCGACGATATGCGCGAAGGCCTGACCGCGATCGTCTCGGTCAAGCTACCCGACCCCAAGTTTTCCAGCCAGACCAAGGACAAGCTGGTCAGTTCCGAAGTGCGTCAGCCGCTTGAAAGCCTGATGGCCGACAAAATGAACCAGTGGCTGGAAGAAAATCCGGCCAATGCCAAAGCCGTCATCCACAAAGTCATCGACGCCGCCGCTGCCCGCGAAGCCGCGCGCAAGGCCCGCGAACTGACCCGGCGCAAGGGCGCGATGGATATCGCCAGCCTGCCCGGCAAACTCGCCGATTGCCAGGAACGCGATCCGTCAAAATGCGAACTGTTCCTGGTCGAAGGCGATTCCGCCGGCGGCTCGGCCAAGCAGGGCCGCGACCGCACCATCCAGGCGATCCTGCCGCTCAAGGGCAAGATCCTCAATGTCGAACGCGCGCGCTTTGACCGGATCATCAGCTCGAAAGAAGTCGGCACCCTGATCCAGGCCATGGGCACTGGCATCCGCGACGATTTCAACATCGAAAAACTGCGCTACCACAAGATCGTGATCATGACCGACGCCGACGT
>CAIPWG010000517.1 GCA_903868655.1 uncultured Sphingomonadales bacterium | reverse complement strand
GGATGCAGCCGCATTGATGTTTGATGCCGGTGCATCGAACCGATTTCCTGCCGAACGGTTAACCGATGCATCGGCATCGAACCGCAATTGTCGGAAAATCCGTGATCGGGCATTTTGCACGGCATGAACACACCCGCTGCCATCACATTGCTCGCCTGGGACCGCCTGCTCGGCGCAGGCGCCCGCGCCTTGCGCGCCGCACGCGCGGAACTCAAACGCGCGGGCCTGCCACCGCTTGAATGGTATGACATTCTGGTTGCGCTGGAACGACGTGGCGGGTTGCGACCCCGTGATCTGCAATCCGTGATCGGGATCGAGCAATACAACCTGTCGCGCCTGCTGTCGCGAATGCAGCGTGCCGGGCTGGTCGTGATCGCACCCTGCCCCGGCGACGGACGTGGACAAATCGTGGCGCTGTCCGACGAAGGTATTGCGTGCCGCGCCGCCATGTGGCCGGCCTATGCCGCGGCTATTCAGGGTTCCATCGAAAGCAGGCTTGATGCCGATGAACGCATCCACTTGGCAGGTATGCTGCAAAAGGTCGCCTGACCGACCGAATGGGGCTTGCACAGGTTGCGAAAGCACGCTTTGACCGTGGCCTCTTAATCGATCCCTTAAAACAGGGCAGAATCCGCATGAACGCTTATGATGCTGCGACGCTCGATCCGCGTACACCGGTCATTGTCGGCGTGGGCCAGTCAGTCGAGCGGATTGAAGACCCCGGCTATCTTGGGCTTTGTGCGGCTGACCTCGCCGCTCGGGCAGCTGAAGCCGCCTTCGACGACTGCGGAGCGTCAGAACGTGTCCGCAGTACGATCAGGGTCATCGGAGCGGTGCGCACTTTCGAAGATTCCATGGCGGCGCCCTCGCCTTTCGGCAAACCGGACAAGTTCCCGCTCGCGGTCGCGCGGCGCTTGCGGATGTCACCAACCCGGGCCGTGCTCGAAAAAGTTGGTGGCCAGTCGCCGGTGACGATTCTGATGGAAATGGGGGATCGCATTGCCGCCGGCGAGACCGATGCCGCACTGGTGTTTGGCGCAGAAGCGATTTCGAACACCCGCCATCTGACAGCCCGGCGCGAAACCCGTGATTGGGCCGAGACAGATCAAGGCACGATCGAAGATCGCGGCATGGGCATGAAAGGCCTGCTTTCGCCGCTAGCACTTGCCCATGGCATCAACGCGCCAGCGATTGCCTATGCCCTGATGGAAAATGCGCGGCGCGCGCGGCTTGGGCAAAGCATCGCAGATTACGCGCAGGCGATGGGCGCGCTCTTTGCCCCGTTTTCGCGTGTTGCCGCCGCCAATCCCTACAGCAGCGCCGCGTCTGAACCGCTGTCGGCAGACGAGATCGCCACGCCAAGCCTACGCAACCGGCTGGTGACCGATCCTTACACCATCAAGATGGTATCACGCGATCAGGTCAACCAGGGCGCCGCGGTTCTGCTGATGAGCGCTGGTGCCGCTCGTGCTGCCGGGATTGCCTCGGATCGCTGGACATTTGTGCATGCGGCGACACTCGCGCATGAAAAAGAGATGCTCGCACGCCCCGCGCTCGATGCATACCCGGCAGCGCAAGCTGCGATCGCGGCCGCTCTGGCGCATGCCGGCATAACGCTTGATCATTGCAGCGTGTTCGATTTCTACAGCTGCTTCCCGATCCCCGTGTTCAATACCGCTATCGACCTGTTGGGCCTGTCCGCTGACGACCCGCGCGGGCTGACCGTGACCGGCGGATTGCCGTATTTCGGTGGGGCGGGAAACAACTATTCGATGCACGCCATCGCTGGTGCTGTTGAACGGCTACGGTCGCTGCGCGGCTATGGGCTGGTCGGCGCCAATGGCGGATATCAGTCGAAATATGCGGCCATGGTGCTGTCATCCGCGCCCACACCATGGCACCCACTCGAACACGCCGCGATCCAGGCCCAGCTTGATGCTGTGCCCGATGTTGTCCCCGTAGCGCAGGCTGCTGGCACCGGCAGGATCGAAACCTATACCGTGTGGCGCGCAAAGGGCGTGCCAGCCACCGCTATTGCGATCGGGCAGATGGACGATGGCCAACGCTTTGTTGCCAATGCCGCCGATGAGGTAACGCTGGCACGCGCAGCTGGTGAAGATTTGATCAAGGCCGCGGTTGCGCTGACCTTCGATGGCCAACGCAACCGGTTTACCCTGATCGATTGATCGAACTTACTGCGCAAACGCCGGTTTTTTGCGGCGTACAAGTGTTTGCGCGTTGGTATATTCAAGCAGGCCTTCCAACCCGCCTTCGACACCGACACCTGACTGCTTGACCCCGCCAAACGCCGCCATCGGCGACAAATGCTGGGTTTCGTTGACCCACACCGTGCCCGACTGGATGCGTTGCGCCAATTCCCATGCCTTGTCTTCGTCGGCCAAAAAAATACCATTCAGCGCTACAAAGGTCTGGGGGAAATGAACCCGGAACAGCTTTGGGACACCACGATGAATCCCGAAACGCGGACCGTGCTCAAGGTCACGCTGGATGACGCCGTCGAGGCCGACGAGATCTTTTCGATCCTGATGGGCGATGCCGTGGAGCCCCGACGGGCTTTTATCGAGCGGCACGCGAAGGCGGTCCGGAACCTGGACGTTTAACACCCGTTTTTACTAATCGAGTCCTCCCGGGCGTTCTAAAAAAGGCCTCGGGGACAAGACGGAAG
>CAIPWG010000516.1 GCA_903868655.1 uncultured Sphingomonadales bacterium | reverse complement strand
CCTGTACGGCGGCCTCGCCGGCCCCGGCGCCGACCGCTCCACCCTTCTGTAGCACGGCCGAGATGGTTTGCCGAACCGCTTCCCGGTCGGCCGGGCTGCCGTTCAGTCCCCGTTCGGTCAGGACAACCGGATCGATCGGGGTCATGCGTCGTTGCTTTCGAATGTTTCGTAGCCGGCAATGCGCCAGGGTTCTTCGGCCGCATCGGCGCGCCATTGGGCGATCCAGGCGTGTTCGTTCAAGGCGTCAACATAGGCCTGGGCGAACCCCGGCAGTGCGATTCGATAACTGATCAGCCGCAATGCGACGGGCGCAAAAGCAATGTCGGCTGCACCGAATGTGCCAAACAAATAGGGGCCGCCCTGACCAAAGCGCGCGCGGGCTTCGGCCCACAAGGTCAGCACGCGGTCGATATCGGCAATGACCGCGTGATCCAGCGACGCGCGCGACCGGTCACGCCCCAGATTGAACGGCAGGGCCGCGCGCAAGGCGCCAAACCCGCTATGCATTTCGGCCACGATGGCGCGTGCCAGTCCTGCGGCCGCTGGCTGGGTGGGCCAGAACCGGTCCCGGCCGACGCGGTCGGCAAGATATTCCAGGATCGCCAGGCTGTCCCAGATCACCCCGTCGGCATCCCACAACAGCGGCACTTTGCCTGCCGAAGGCGCAATCGACGCCATTGTGGTGCGCTTGGTGTCCCAGTCGGGACCGAACAAGGGCACCACTTCGACGTTGAACGGCAGTCCGGATTGTTTGCAGGCCAGCCAGCCACGCAGCGACCAGCTCGAATATCTGCGATTGCCGATCACCAGCTTCATTGCGGGCACTCCCTGTTGGACCAAACCGCACAGCCGTGCAGTTGTATCGCCCGCCCCGCTGTGGCCCGCCGAGGCTGGAATTATCAACCATTTTCTTGAGAGAAACGTTTATGCCCCGATGATAGGGGAAAGCCCGCAGGACTAATCATTGGGCCTGACAAGCCTTTGTGGTTAGAATCGCAGACCATGCCATCGTCGTTAGCCAACCAGACCGCCACAGTGGTGCGCAACCGCTTGCTGCCGTTGGCGCAATACCAGAATTTGTCGCGTCAGGTGCCGGTGCTTTATGCCCTGCTGGCGGTGAACGCGACAGCAGTGGGTTGGTCCTACTTCCGCCTCGCGCCTTGGGAACTGGCTGTAGGAGTCCCGGTGCTGAGCGTTGTCCTGGCATCGTGGCGGGTGCTGCATTGGGCGATGGTGCCTTCGTTACAGACCGACATGCTGACTTTGGCGCGCAAAAGCATTCGCCGTGCCGAAGTGTTTGCGCTGATCGTGGGATTGGCCTTCACCATATGGGCGATCGCGCTCGACCAATATGGTGGGCCGTTCGAACACGCGCATATCACGCTGTTTGTCGCGATCACGGTCGTCGGCTGCATTTTGTGCCTGACGTATGCGCCGCGTGCGGCACGGATGGTGACGTATGCCGTGCTAGGGTTGTATCTGCCTTATTGCTTGGTGCGGGGCCCTTATGAAGTCGTGGTGATGGCGATCGACATCGCACTGGTCGGGCTGCTGGTGCTCAAAGTGCAGACCGACAGCTTTTCGGCATTTGTGAAGCTGGAAGGGTCGCAGTTCGAGTTGCGCACCGAACGCAGCCAGGCGCAGAAACTCGGAGCCGAAAATGCCCGGCTGGCGCACACCGATGCCTTGACCGGATTGCCCAACCGCCGCCATTTTTTCAACACGCTCGATACGATGCTGGCAGAGGCTGATGCGCAGACCGTGTTTGCGGTGGGCGTGATCGATCTCGACCGGTTCAAACCGATCAATGATACCCTCGGCCATATCGTGGGGGATCGACTGCTGGCAATTCTGGGAACGCGGCTGGCTGCAATCAACGATCATGACGTTACTGTGGTGCGGCTGGGGGGCGATGAATTCGGCCTGATCGCCACCGGAACGATCGACGCGGCCGAAGCCTTGGCCGCACGGCTGGTTGATGTTGTGCAACAACCGTTTGATCTGGGCGATACGCAAGTCAGCGTCGGTTGTTCGTGCGGGTTGGCAGCCTTTCCTGCCAGTGGCAACAATGCACACGACTTGTTCGATCGCGCCGATTTTGCGCTGTACCATGCCAAAAAACAGCAGCGCGGCGGGATTGTACGGTTTTCGAGTGCGCTTGAAGACCTGATCCGGTCCGAACAATCGCTGGAAGTGGCGTTGCAAACCGCCGATCTCGCGCGCGAGCTGACACTGGCCTATCAGCCGATCGTATCGGCGCGCACACTGGAATTGAGCGGGGTAGAAGCGCTGGCACGGTGGGAATCGCCCAGCCTTGGCGCGGTGCCGGCTGAAATGTTGATTGCCACGGCCGAGCGGCTGGGCATGGCACGGCAAGTAACCCTGGCTTTGTTCAATCAGGCGATGGCCGACCTTGGCGCCATTCCCGAAAATGTTCGGCTGTCATTCAACTTGTCGGCTACCGATCTGGCTGACCGCGAGACGATTGACGCGCTGGTTGGCATGATGGCGGGAAAGACCGGCACTTTTCGTCGGATTGTCTTTGAAATCACCGAGACCAGCGTGATTCGCGATTTCGACAAGGCGCGTACGGCACTGGCACGCCTGCGCGCCGAAGGTGCCGGGGTCGCGCTCGATGACTTTGGCACAGGCTATTCGAGTTTGGCTGTGCTCAACCAGTTGCAGATCGATCTGATCAAGATCGATCGCAGCTTTGCCAGCCGTTTGACCGATCCTGCCGGGCGACGCTTGATGGGGGCGGTGCGCAATCTGGTCAGTGCACTCGATGTCGATTGCGTGTTCGAAGGGATCGAGACCGAAGGCCAGTTGCTGGAGGCGACCTTGGCCGGGTTTCATTACATTCAGGGTTACTATCTGGCACGGCCAGACAAATTGCGTAACGCTCTGCGGTTTGCTGTTCGCAGCGACACGCCCCAGCGCAGCACCGCGCAAACGGCCTGATCAGATTTCCGAATCTTCCAGAATGGCGGCGCGCAAGGCGGCGATGCCCGCGTGCTTTTCCGCAGACGTGACCATCACCCCGGGATAGGCGGCAATGTGTTTGCGCGCCACCGCCTCGGTCGCGGCGTGGACTGCGGCCAGTTCGTCAGCGCGCACTTTGTCGGCCTTGGTCAGAACGATGCGATAGCCGACTGCGGATTCGTCGAGCATTTTCATCATGTCGAGATCGACCGGTTTGACCCCGTGGCGCGCGTCGATCAGCAGCAAGGTGCGTTTCAACACCACGCGTCCCCGCAGAAAATCGCGCACCAGCTTGCGCCAGGCTTCTGTGACTTTCGGCGGGGCTTTGGCAAAGCCATAGCCCGGCATGTCAACCAGCCGCAGCACGGTCGGATCGCCTACTTCGAACCAGTTGAGTTCTTGGGTGCGGCCTGGCGTGACCGATGCGCGCGCAATGGATTTGCGCCCGGTCACCGCGTTGATCAGCGACGATTTGCCGACATTCGATCGCCCGGCAAAGGCGATTTCGGATTCGACCGGATCGGGCAGGAATTGCAGAGAAGGTGCCGATTTGAGAAATTCAACGCGGCCTGAAAACAGAGCACGCGCGCGTTCCTCCAGCGCCATCAGGCGCAAACCTTCTTCATCGGGGCCAGTGGGTGATGCCATGGGTCAGGCCTGCTTGCCGTCGCGTTTGACCTGACGATTGATATCGGTCTGGTCTTTGTCCGCCTGGGCCTTGAGTTGGGGATGGCGCGCATAAAGATACCGCTGTTGCGCAATCGTCAGGATGTTTGACGTTGCCCAGTAAATCAGCAGACCCGATGCGAATGTCGACATCACAAACATCATCATCCACGGCATGATCGCCATGACTTGCTGTTGCGACGGGTCCATTGCGGCAGGCTGCAGTTTGAACTGCAGACACATCGTGGCACCCAGCAGGATCGCGAGCACGCCAATGCCCAGAAAGCCCGAGGGCGTAAACGGCAGCAGTCCGAACAAGTTGAGCACGTGCGTCGGATCAGGTGCCGAAAGGTCCTTGATCCACCACACAAATGGCTGGTGACGCATTTCGATCGTCAGCACGAGCACTTTGTACAGCGCAAAGAACACCGGGATCTGCAGAAACATCGGCAGACACCCGGCGAGCGGGTTGACGCCTTCTTCTTTGTACAGCGCCATCACTTCCTGCTGAGCGCGCTGTTTGTCGTCTTTGTGGCGTTCCTGGATGGCTTTCATCTTCGGCTGGATCGCGCGCATGGCTGCCATTGATGCAAACTGGCGTTGTGCCACCGGGAACATCATGCCGCGCACGATCAGGGTCAGCAGGATGATCGCCACGCCAAAGTTCTTGACCGTATGGAACAGCGAATCGAGCAGCCAGAAAATCGGTTTTTCAAACCAGCGGAACCAACCCCAATCGATCGACAGCGAGAAATTGGGAATGCCTTGCGCCTCATAGGCTTCGAGCAGGCTGTTTTCTTTTGCGCCGGCAAACACGCGGATGGTCTGGGCGTTCGTCTGACCCGGTGCCACGGTAACGGGCTGATAGACCAGGTCGGCGCGGAACAGGCCATTGCCGAGCGAACGGTAATCACCCGTGGGGTGCGCCTTTGCATCCGGTATCAATGCAGAAAGCCAATAGATGTCGGTAAACCCGAT